>JBBIVD010000100.1:0-1783 GCA_037439925.1 Candidatus Bathyarchaeota archaeon | reverse complement strand
ATAGTGCCTGTTGGAAACGCTGGCAACATAAGCGCCATTTGGAAGGGCTTCACCGAACTCCATGAGCTATGCATGATCGAGGCTTTGCCGCAAATGATAGGCATTCAGGCAGAGGGCGCAGCGCCCATAGCTGCAGCCATAAAAGCTGGAAAAGACTTCATAGAGCCCGTAGCTAAACCTGAAACCTTGGCTACAGCTATAAGAATCGGAGCGCCTGTCAGTTGTAAAAAAGCTATGAGAGCCATGAAAGACTCGAAGGGATTCGCCGAAACCGTTTCAGACAAAGAAATAATTGAAGCCCAAAGGCTTTTAGCCAGCCAGGAGGGACTTTTCGTTGAGCCTGCAAGCGCCGCGTCCATCGCAGGACTAAAGAAACTCGTAGCTGCTGGAAAAATCGAATCAGACGAAAGGATTGTCTGCATTACTACGGGGCACGGGTTAAAGGACCCAGAAGTGATTATGGAAAAATACCCTAAGCCCATTGAGGTAGATGCCAATTTAAGCTCCATAGAAAAGCTACTAGGATTGAAAGCCGTAAGCCCGATACCAATAGCATAGGGACGAAATCAGTTCACATTAGAGCGTAGCTTAGCGATTGAAATTATGTCGTTTATCATGGCTGAAACTGTTTCCCTTCCAGCTCCATGCCCGATGATGGTTATTTCTCGGGCTAAGTCGGTTTCAAAATGCAAGGCGTTGAGCGTGCCATGCACACATAAAGGATGATCCTCAGGAATCAGTTTTGGAGCAACCTCCAAAGTTTCGTCGATTATGCCGATGAGTTTTACGGCGTAGCCAGCCTTCTTCGCTAAGCTAACCGCTTCAGGCGTGATCCTCCTTATTCCAACTCTTTCTACATCGTTGAATTTGACGTTCTTGTTCATTAGGGCATTCGCTAAAATCACGACTTTGGCGGCGGCGTCTACGCCGTCTATGTCGTAGCTCGGGTCCTTCTCCGTTATTCCCCTTTCTTGGGCTTCTTTCAACGCCATCTCGAAGCTCGTTCCCTCGAAATACATTCTTGACAAAATGTAGTTCGACGTTCCGTTGAGTATGCCTGAAATTTTGAGGATTCTGTCGCCCTGCAGGCACTTTTCAACTAAGGAGAAAACGGGTATAGCCCCAGCGACTGTGGCTTCATACTTTAGTTCACAGCCTTTCTTTTTAGCTAAGTCTGTGAGTTTTTTGAATGCTACAACCATGGGTCCCTTATTTGATGTTACGACGTGTATTCCTTTGGCTAAGGCTTTCTCGATGTGCGTTAAGCCTGGCTCTCCGTTAACAATGTTCGTGGGCGTAGCCTCAATCATTAAGTCGGCTTCGCAATTTTCGATTAGTTCAACTGAAGACTTTCCCTTAAAGAAGTCTCGGGGATAGTCCGACAGCTTTTTTATTGAAGAAAGCTTTTCGAGGTCTAAGCCCTTCTCGTTATATGCGTAGCCGTCGATTTCGCCGACTCCGACCAGCTTAAAATCCTTGGCAAATTTCCCGAGTTCCTCTCTTTTCCTATGAATTGTTCCGATCAGATGTCTTCCCAAAAAGCCGAAGCCAACGAGTATAGCCTTCATTTTCCACCATCACACAGAGGAGATTAAAACCGCGTTTTCCCCGCTTGCCAACTTCTTCAATTTACTCATAACCATGTTTACGCTTTCCACGGGAACCTCAACGTTCATTTTAACGCAGGCTTCATCCGAAGTTGGGGCTGAAACTTCGAAGTCTATGATCCTCATGCCTTCAATCTGAGCCCTAGCGATTTTTCCTACGTCTAGCTTGCCGATGA
>JBBIVD010000099.1:4653-4914 GCA_037439925.1 Candidatus Bathyarchaeota archaeon | reverse complement strand
ATTTCTCTTAGATAACGATACGGACGCTATTCTAATAAGTGAAGACGCTGCCGCTGTACTGAACGCAACTGGGCGGCTCCAACTTGGAGTAACGAGACTTGATCTGGATTTGGGAGGATATGTCAAAAGCTTTGTGCCTGTTGGATTAATGAAAGATGGCTATCTTGACGGCTTCAGAGATTTTGATGGAGCGAGCATAAAGCCAAAATTTCAGCCAGATGGAGGGGTGCTTGTGCCCTGCAGCAGCAACTCCATAATGGT
>JBBIVD010000099.1:4235-4636 GCA_037439925.1 Candidatus Bathyarchaeota archaeon | reverse complement strand
CAGCCTTAAGCCTTCCTTCGACGATTATTTCCCGTATCGACGTAACCCTCCACGATGGAGAAGATTTGAAATCTTTCGCCCGTCAAGTGGTTTTGGAAAAAGGCTACGAGGCTTGGGTGTCCCTTAACGGCGAAATAACTCATTGGTTTGTGGGTTCATACGCCGAGTATAAGGTTGCGTCTCTCTCCATTCCCTTAAGTCTAGTCATCATTAACGTAGGCGTTATGATGGTTGGAGCTATGTATGAAAGAAGACGTGAATCAGTTGTTCTCTCAGTTATTGGACTTAACCCCTCTCATATAATAGCTATATACATTGCGGAGGCGTTGATTCTAGGCGTTATTGGTGGGAGCCTCGGCTATCTGGCTGGAGTAGCCAGTTACAGGATTATGGCTCTTTTA
>JBBIVD010000099.1:3998-4225 GCA_037439925.1 Candidatus Bathyarchaeota archaeon | reverse complement strand
GCAATCGAAGTTAAGCAAAAGGTCTCCATAAACTGGAGCATCGCAGCTATCGGCTTATCGGTTTTAGCCTCCGTGGTCGCCAGCGCCATACCTGCCACTCGAATACCCAAAATGACTTTGCCGTCCCTCAAGTTTAAATGGAAATTCGGAGAAAAAACAGTTAAAAAACCCGGCGCAGAGGGCATGCCTTGGATCGTTAAAATGCCAGCGAAAATACCTCTAGATAA
>JBBIVD010000099.1:0-3982 GCA_037439925.1 Candidatus Bathyarchaeota archaeon | reverse complement strand
TTTCAGTTTTCTAATTAATTCAATGAAGAAATATTATGGCGGCAGTTATGAGAGCGTTAGGAGCATTTCGTTAAAAGAGGAAGGAAAGGAAAAAGTTAGGTTGACTTTTCAGTACGCCTACGGCCAAGGAATTTTTCCAGTCACCTACAATGAACTAGTAGCGACACTGGACAAGAAAAGCGATTCCTATGGCTTGGAGTTAAGATGTAATAGCCCCGCCAAATCAACTAATCTGGCAAGAGAAAAGGTTTACATAACAGCCTCCTTTGTGCGCAGACTCGTCCTCGAATGGACAGGAATAGCGTTAAAGAAAAAATAGTTCCACTCGAAATTCGTCGGCAATGATACAGAAAGACTTTAGAATCCTTTAGTCAACGTGGCGGCTTAAATATTCTCTGTGTTTTCTGAATCCCTTTCTCAAATCTTCGCTCAGTCTATCTTGGATTTTTTGAAGTTCTTTATAGATTGTCACGTTATTTGGGTTTGGTTGAGTCAAAGTTTTCTCGTCGACTTTCACGTATCGGTCGGTTAAAGCCTGTATGCTTGTTTTCTCTCCTGACAGATTTAGATAAGTCCACATGGCTTGCAGCGCTGCTCCGTAAGCCGCTCCCTCTTCTATTTTCAAGCAGACAACTTCCGCGTTGAAGATGTCAGCCGCGATTTGCCTCCAAGCCCTGTTTTTGGCGCCTCCACCCGTGAGTCTAACCTGCGTGGGCTTAATGCCTAACTCCTTCATTCTGTTTAATCCGTAGTTCATTCCCATGGTAGCGCCTTCCATGGCTGCCCTTGCGAAGCAGGCTTCGTTAAACGTTCTGGGGTTTAACCCGTAATATACGCCCGTTCCGTCGGGTACGTTAGGCGTCCTTTCCCCCTCGAAGTAGGGCAGTAAGATTAAGCCGTCCGCTCCTACAGGGGCTTTAGTCACGGCGTCTGTCAGTTCGTCGTGGGAGTAGCCGAAAAGCTTCCTCACAAGCTCTGTGGCCACCGTTACGTTCATGGTGCAAAGTAGGGGTAACCAAGCGTTTGTGGAGTCGCAGAAAGCGGCGATTTCGCCCTTAGGATCGATGACTGGCTTTTTGGAATAGGCGTATATGGTGCCAGAGGTTCCCAAGCTTGCGGTTACTATGCCTTCTTTCGTGTTTCCCGTTCCTATGGCGCCCATCATGTTGTCTCCTCCACCTGCGCTTACGATTACGTCTTCCCTGAAACCGAAGATTTCCGCAATTTCCTTTCTTATCGTTCCAGCAGCCTTATCGGAGCTCTGAAGAGGCGGAAGTTTCTCCTCTAAACTAGGATCAATTGCATCCAAGACTTCCCTAGACCAAGTTCTGGTGCGGACATCCATCAAGGCGGTTCCTGAAGCGTCGCCGTACTCCATAACTTTCCTTCCAGTCAAATAGAAGTTCAGGTAATCGTGTGGAAGGAGAACCGTCTTCAATCTGCTGAAGTTTTTAGGCTCGTTTAACTTCAGCCAGAGGATTTTTGATGCAGTGAAACCAGGCGGAATGGAGTTCCCTATGAGTTTTATAACCGATTCCTCGCCACCGAGCTTCTTGATAAGGTACTCGCACTCTTTGTAAGTGCTCGTGTCGTTCCACAACTTCGCCGGTCTTATCACCTTGCCCCCCTCGTCGAGCGGCACGAACCCGTGCTGCTGTCCAGAGACCCCGATTCCCTTCACATCTCTCGGATCGATTCCAGACTTTCCCAAGGCTTCCTTCAAAGTTTTGTGAAGGGCTTCAATCCAAACGGCGGGATCCTGCTCTTTATGGCCCGGAGGCAAACCTTCTATGAGGCCGTAATTTGCCGTTGCACTTCCCACGACTGAGCCCGTTTCTCCTTCAACAATTATGGTTTTTGTACCCTGCGTGCCATTGTCGATTCCAACAAAGTAATTCGCTTTCAACGCTCACCACCACTAAACCAACTTAAAAGTAGATGTTCATTTTTTTAAAAATATTGTAGTTTGAAGTGAAAAAGAATGAGAACGCCGACTGTTAGGTATTAATTTTCTTATGCGGGAAAGCGATTAATTTTATATACAAAGCTTGTTCACGTTGTTACCATGATCGACTTAAGAAAACAGAAGGAATATAGAGTCAAAAAAGAAATGCTGCAGCATCTGGAAAAGTTCAAGCTGGTGCCTAAGTTCTCTGCGGGCGTCTGGTATTTCTTCCCTGGAGGCGGAAGGTTTCATGAACGGTATATACCTCAAGGCACTATGGAAGATGTCTTGGAGAAGGTTCGTGGACTCTACGATAAAGGAGCCGTTGACAAGAACTTTAGGCTGGAGGCGCACTATCCAAACGAAATAAACTGGGACAATATAGACATGTTCAAGGACCTTGAAAAAGACACGGGGATTCGCCTCTTAACTGTAGTACCGAACCTTTTCTATGAGAAAACATTCGAGTTCGGCTCCCTGTCCAATCCCAACGAAGAAGTCAGACGGAAGGCCATCCAAAGAACCATTGAAACCCTTTCCCTTAACAAGGAGCTTAAGACGGAATTCGCCATCGTGTGGCCAGGCATAGACGGCTACGAAAACCCCATAGGCACAGACTTCTACGACATGTGGAACAGGTTCGAAAGCGGCCTAGCAGAAGCCATGGACACCGTTCCAGGGATGAGAATAGCCCTAGAGCCCAAGCCCTACGAGCCCAGAGGCAACAACATTTACAGAAACACTGCCAACGGGATTCTAATGGCGAGAAACGTAGAAGCCCTGCTAAAGGCTGAAGAAAACAGAAAAATCTTAGAAGAAGGCCACGCCCTAGTCGCCCTAAACCCAGAAATGGGCCACGTCCTAATGGGACATGAAGAATTAGCCTACGCATTAGCCTCCATAATGAGGGAAGGCAGGCTTGCCCACACACACTGGAACAGCCAGCCTCTCGGCAATTTCGATCAAGACTTAAATGTGGGCGTTTTGGGCTTAGACCAGACTTACGCTGCGCTACTTGTCATGAAAATGTATGGGTACGAGGGCTACTTTGGCATTGACATAAACCCTGAGAGGATGCCAGTTGAAACGGCGCTCATCCTAAACATGAACGCCCTCATCGCTGCATGTACAAGGCTGAATGAGATGGAATATGATAAAATCGTAGAAGCCATGTATGATCCCCAAAACAATAGGGGAGTCGTAGAAGACGTGGTCACTCGTTCTCTCGCTCCAAAGTCCGCTAAGCTGATAGCCTTCAAATGAAAACGACTGCTTTAGAGAATTCATATTCGCTGACTGACTAATACTAGTCAAAAATTCGCAATTTTAAATATTTGAGATGCTTTCTCTAAGTCTTTTTATCGCCAGCTTGACACTCCTTTGACCGTAGATAGCGGAACCAGCGACAAGAACGTTTGCCCCTGCTTTAACCGCTAACGGCGCCGTCTCCATGTTTATGCCTCCATCCACCCCTAAGTCGATCTTCAACCCATTATCTAAAATAATTTTTTTCGCATCCTCTATTTTTGGCAGAATTGCATTAATGAAAGGTTGACCGCCGAAACCAGGGGTCACCGTCATTATTAAGATGATGTCCACTTCGTCAAGAACCTTCGCAGCCGCCTCTAAGGGAGTTTCGGGTCTAAGTGCTATGCCAGCCTTAACGCCCATCTTCTTGATAGTTTGGAGCGTTTCTCTCATGTTTGCGCACGCTTCTTCATGAATAAAAATAAGGTCACTGCCCGCCTTAACAAACTGCTCTAGAAATTTTTCTGGATTCTCAATCATAAGATGAGTATAAAATGGAAGTTTGGTCTCTTTTCTAATGGACTTTATTGTGTCTGGGCCGAAAGTTATGTTAGGCACGAAGTGTCCGTCCATGACATCTAGGTGTATGAAGTCGGCTCCGCCGTCCTCCGCCCTCTTCACTTCTTTTCCGAGCCTACTGAAATCCGCTGAGCAGTAGCCACCAAACAGTGAGGCTCCGATTTTGATCAACGTTATTTCCCGAGAGAACTTTCAAGGCTTTGTTTTAAT
>JBBIVD010000098.1:0-4973 GCA_037439925.1 Candidatus Bathyarchaeota archaeon | reverse complement strand
GGTGCTTGGGGTTTTTCCGCCATAAACGAAATCGAAGAGAAGGCTTTGTTAAAAACTGCAGAAGAAGCCGTTAAGATGGCTCGTGCAACCAAAAAGCGGTTAAAGGAAGGGGACGCTGTTGCGGAAGTTAAGCCTGCTGAGGCTAGGGTTAAGACGAAGCCGAAGAAGGACCCTAGGGATATTCCCGAAGATGAAAAGATGAAGGCGGTCGTAGAGCTTGAGGCTGCGGCGAGGAAACATGACCCCAGAATTGTGAACACCATTGTAAGCTATTCGGATGTAGTCTCACTGGAGACGGTTGGAAACACCCTTGGAACCTATGTTGAAAATGAAAGCGTTAGAACACTGCTCTCTAGCTTTGTTGTCGCCAAAGAGGGGGAGAATCGGCAGAGGGCTATGGAAATTCGTGGAAGACTTGAGGGATACGAACTCGTTGAAAAGACTGCACCAGAAGATTTTAGTGTTAAAGCCGCTGAGAAGGCTGTTTCACTTTTATCGGCTAAGCCTGCTCCAGCTGGTAAATTTACCGTGGTATTAGACCCTGCTGTAATCGGCTTGTTGTCCCATGAGGCTTTTGGACACAACTGCGAAGCCGACCTCGTGGTTTCAGGTGAATCCATACTCGCCGGAATGATTGGGAAGAAAGTTGCTAGCGAAATGGTTACAATAGTTGACGATGCAACGATTAAGGGGGCTTATGGTTCCTTCGCCTACGATTCTGAAGGCGTGGCTAGCAGGAGAAAGGTTCTAGTTGAAAACGGCATTTTAAAGTCCTATATGCATAGTTTAGAAACAGCTGCAAAGCTTAAGGCTAAGCCAAATGGAAGCGCCCGCGCAATTGACCATCAGATTAGGCCGTCTGTGCGTATGAGCAACACTTTCATTAAGCCGAGGGACTATTCCTTCGAGGAGCTGCTGGAAGGCGTTAAGGAGGGCGTCTACTTGAAGGGCGGCTATTGGGGCTACGTGTTAGTGGAAAGGGGACAATTCGCATGCAACGTTGAGGAAGGCTACATGATCCGCAAAGGCGAGCTTTCGGAACACTTAAGGAATGTCACCTTCGGCGGACTAACTCTAGAAACGCTAAAAACCGTGGACGCCGTTGGAAAGGACTTTGAACTGAAGTTGCCAGGTATGTGCGGTAAAGTCGGTCCCATGTATGTAGATGGCGGCGGACCGCACGTCCGCGTTAAAGAAGTAATCATAGGAGGACAACGTTAAGGAGGCTTAACGAATGGTCTCTCTTGCAAATCTTGTTAGAAAGGCAGTTGAATCAGCCTTGAAGGAAGGCGCCGATCAAGCAGAAGTTTTCGCCCAAAAAGTAAGGAGAATAGATGTGGAGATTGAAAAGAATGCAACTAAGCTTTGTACGACTGCCTACGACTATGGTGTGGCAGTTAGAGCCTTTAAACGCGGGGGCATGGGATTCGCCTACACCCAACGCCTACTAGAAGAATCAGCCATCAAAGTTGGAAGGAAAGCAGCTAAACTTGCACAAGGCGTTCACCCAGACCCAGACTTCGTTACATTACCTGAGCCTGAAAAGGCTCCCACGGTCCCAGGTCTATATAATAAAGAATTGGCTGAGATCAACATTGAAGAAGTAATCGAAATAGCTGGAAGAATGATTGATGCCGCTAAGGCGGTTCCAGATGCAATACTCATGGGAGGCGTCACTGTCATTTCTGAAGATCATGCGCTCGTCAATTCCTTGGGAATTTTTGTTGAGGATGCTTCAACAGCTATTGGCATGGGAGCTATGGGCATTGTTAGGCGTGGAGGCGATGTCGGTTCTTTTAATGATTGGGATCAGGGGCGCTCCTTAAAGGACGTTAAACCTGAGGAAGTAAGTGAGAAGGCAGTTAAGTCAGCTGAAAAATATTTGAAGGCGAAAAAGGTGGAAACAGGTACCTTCCCAGTCGTGTTTGGGTTTATGCCAAGCTTTTCTCTCATAGCGTCTACGCTAGCTGGAGCCGCCAACGCTGAAAGCATTCAAAGAGACCGCTCTTTTCTAGTTGGCAAGCTAGGGCAGAATGTTGCCTCTGAGCTTATGACAGTGATAGATGACGGAACGGTTCCAGGCGGAATAATCTCGTCGACCTACGACAGCGAAGGCGTCCCTAAACGGAGACTAGTGCTCCTTGATAAGGGCATACTAAAGACCTATTTGCATAACAGTTACACGGCGAATAAGGCGAAGGTTGAATCCACGGCGAGCGCCATGCGGATGGGCTACGCATCGTCCGTGGGAATAGGTCCGTCAAACCTACAAATTAAGCCCGGCGAATGGAAAATAGAGGAAATGATCGAGGACATGAAGGAAGGCATATACTTCGAAACTGGATCGGTCTACGGCGATGCGGTGACTGGAGACGTCTCAAAACCCGTGGACTTCGGATTCAAAGTGGAAAAGGGCGAAATAGCATATCCAGTAAAGGCGACGCTAATAGGCACAAACTTGACTGATCTTCTAAGAGGCATTGACGCTGTTTCCGAGGAGTACCGTGAGGAGCCTGGGCTCATCATGCCAGCCCTTCGAGCGCAGAAAATTCGAGTCGCAGGAGCAAAATAGGTTAATTAATCAGCGGTTTAAACAGAATAATTGCATGATGAAAGGCGGAAACGAATGGTTTCAGATAATCCCTTCGCAGCGTTTCGCGAGGAATGCAAGCTCGCCTTAGAGGAAGCATTAAATAGAGTATATCCCAAAGTTTCGGTTCCACCAATCACGCTTGAACTTCCTCTAAGCTCCGAGTTCGGCGAGTTAGCGTCATCCCTTTGCTTTGAGTTGGCTAAACAAGTTAAAATGAAACCACTTGAGGCGGCTGAAAAGATCGCTGAGGCTATTGACGTTTCCAAATTTCTGCTGATTGAATCGGTTAAGGTGGCTGGAGGCGGCTACATTAACTTTTACGTGAATTTCCCGAAGTTTTCTGCTTTAACCGTTGAGTCCGTTAGGGCTCTCGATGCGGAGTATGGATTCGTGAAAACCGACGAACCGAAGAAAATTATTGTTGAGCATACCAGCATGAACCCCATCCGTCCTATTCACATCGGAACAGCTAGAAACTCTATTTTGGGCGACGCATTAGCATGTCTTTTAAGGGCTCGAGGGCACACTGTCTTTCGGCATTATTACGTTGATGATGTAGGGCGCCAAACAGCCGTCGCCGCCTATGGATATGAAAAACTTGGGAGACCAAAACCTGAAGGAAAATCCGACCACTTCATCGGCGCAATTTATGCCATAACAAGTTGCATAACCGAGATTAGTCGACTTAAGAAGGAAATTGAGCAAGGAAAAGAACGCTTGACAAACGAAGAAATCTCAAAGCTGCGAAGGGAGCTAGACGAGTGGATGTCGGTTGCAGCTGACCTCGAGGGCAGATTTCCAAAACTCTTCAAAAAACTTCTAAATGAAATCGGTAAAGACAAGGATTCCGAGGCAGAAGTGAACAGCCTCATTCGTAGATATGAAGTTGGCGAAGAAAAGACGAAAAAGTTACTCAGAGAAGTTTCTCAACTTTGCCTCGACAGCTTTAAGGAAACCCTTGAAAGAGCAGGAATCTTCTTTGATTCATGGGATTGGGAAAGCGACTTTATATGGAGCGGCGATGTTGCTAGCGTCCTTAACAGGTTAAGAGGGACTCCATACGTTTTTCAAGTAGGCGGAGTTCTGGAATTCGACGCTGAAAAAGTGGCTCAAAACCTCAACCTTAAGAAAGGGCTTGGCTTAAGGGAGGATTACGAGATTCCATCCTTAACCTTGGTTAGGGCGGACGGCTCCACCCTATACACGACAAGGGACATCCCCTATAGCCTCTGGAAGTTTCAGAGGGCTGACAAAGTGATTAACGTGGTTGGGATGGAGCAGACGCTGGCTCAGCTACAGCTAAAACTGGCTCTGTGCGCTTTAGGCTATGTGAACCTCGCCGAAAATCTGATTCACTTCACATATAACTTGGTTAGGCTTCCTAGCCATCGAATGTCTGGACGAACAGGACGTTACATTACTTTCGATGAAGTTATGGACGAAGCCGTTGAAAGGGCATACGAAGAGGTTTCTAAGCGTTCTCCTAATTTATCTGAAGAAGAAAAACGCCAAATTTCAAAGGTTGTGGGCATAGGCGCAGTGAAATACGCCCTTGTTGAAGTGGATCCAGCGAAGCCCGTGGTGTTTACGTGGGATCGAGTGCTGAACTTTGAGAGGAACAGCGCGCCATACATTCAGTATTCTTATGCTAGGGCGCGAAGCATCATTAAAAAGGCTTCTAGGGAGCCAAAAAACCCAAACTATGTCTTGTTGACAAATCCCTTAGAGCGGGACATAATCCTTATGTTAGCTCGATTCCCCGAAGCCTTTATGGAGGCTGTGGAGAGCTTGAAGCCTAACATCATCGCCGATTTCGCCAACAACCTAGCCGACAAGTTCAACTCCTTTTACAATGCGTTGCCCGTCATAAAGGCTGAATCAGAGGAATTAAGCGATGCTAGGCTAGCCCTCGTGGACGCCGTAAGCAAAGTGCTTAAAAATGCTTTCAACATCCTTGGAATAGAAACTCTTGAAAGAATGTGAGCCTTTTAAAGAATTAAACTTTGGATTTAATGTAATGGTCTACGCAGAGGCGCATTGACCCACATAAATAAGTTGCCGTATTCTTGCATTCGTCAAATGTACATTTGGACGCATTCACTTTGCGGTATGCGCTGTAGGTTTGGTCGTATCTCCCAGTGAAGTCGCTCATTTCCATCGCCCACTTGAAATTTGTTTTATCTTTCGGTAAACGTAAAAATTATGAAGTGCAAATACCGATTGCAAATCATATTAGTGGTGACTCTAACCAAACGATAAAAATTCCTTCAGCCTCTTATACTCATCGAGGTACTCTATTCCCTTATCACTTATTCGGAAAAAACTCTTTCTTCCCTGCCTTGTTACCGTAAGCAGATCCTTTTTAATCAAAACATCCAAA
>JBBIVD010000097.1:0-4985 GCA_037439925.1 Candidatus Bathyarchaeota archaeon | reverse complement strand
CAAGTTTTTTATCTCTGCATATTTCAATCATGTAGTCCACCATTTTCGACCCTAAGCCTAAGCCCTGCCAAGGATCAGCGACTATGAAGGCTATTTCACCAGTTTTTCCATCAGGTTCGATAACTAGCCTAACGACGCCTAAAATTTTTCGTCGTCCCCCTTCATTTAATTCAGCCACTATAGCCATTTCCCTGTCATAGTCAATATTGCAGTATCGAACTCTAACCTCGTGCGGCGTGTCCTTAATCATATGGAAAAACCTGTAACGTATAGACTGCTCTGAAAAATTCTGGAACATCTCCAGCCACAAAGGCTCATCCTCAGGCTTTATTGGTCTTAGAATAACGGCTCGGCCGTCGCGGAGCCTCCATAAGCTTTCATATTTTTTGGGATATGGAGTTATCACTAGGTGTTCATGAGGTTCGAGTTTTGCGAGTACGCGTTCTTTATCGATGACTATGCGGGCGTCAAGGGCGAAGGCTTCTTTTTCGTCTATGAATAGGGGGTTAATGTCAACTTCTTTTAGTTGTGGAAAGTCGACGAGCATTTGGGAAAAACGCACCATCGTCTCCTCGAGAAGCTTAATGTTCGCTGGCGGCAAGTTTCTATAACCTTTAAGAAATTGATGGACCTTTGTTTCCTCAATGATTCGTCTGGCTAAAGTTTGATTTAGCGGTGGAAGCCCGACAGCGACGTCTTTGAAGAGTTCCACGCCGACGCCGCCCATTCCAAATAGTATTATTGGACCGAAAAGCGGGTCAGTTTTGGCTCCGAGGATAATTTCGTAGCCACGTTTTTTAATCATGGGTTGAACTGTGACGCCGTGAATTTCGGCTTCTGGATTATACTCCTTTGCTCGCTGAATCACATTATCGAATGCCTTTCTAAGTTCAGTTTCGGAGTTAATGTCGAGTACAACCCCTCCCGCCTCAGTTTTATGAACAATTTGAGGCGAAAGAATCTTTAGAGCAACTGGATAGCCTATCTGCGAAGCTGAAGCCGCCGCTTCATCTGCATTCTTCGCCACTAAAGTTTTAACAACTGGAATGCCATAATATTCTAGAAGCCGCTTCGCCTCCATTTCAGTTAATATTTCACGGTTTTCCTTTGCAGCGTTTCTAATTATCACCATGAGTGGACGTTTCGGTGGAGCGCTATCCACTGGTAGTTCTTCAGGCGTTTCATAAAGCAATTCAAGGTTCCGCTCATACTGATACATATACAGATATGTTTTAACTGCCTGTTCAGGAGTGGAATATGTCGGAATGTTATTCTCGTTAAAGATTCTGTTAGCTTCTTCCACCGCTCCATAACCCATAAACGAGGTTAAAATCGTCTTATCTCGGTAAGCCTTTTTCTTATGAAGTTCCACTATGACTTTAGCGACTTCAACGGGGTCCGCAACGGCTTGCGCAGTGTAAATTATAAGTAAACCATCGACGTTTTCATCGTTAAGACATGCTTCAACCGCTGCTTTGTATCTGTCAGCTTTTGCGTCTCCCAAAATGTCGATGGGATTCCCCCTACTCCAATAATGCGGCAAAATATTATCCAAGGTCTCCATTGTTTTTTGACTTAATTTAGCCAGTTTTCCTCCTCTGGCTATAAGTGCGTCTGTAGCCATTATTCCTGGACCGCCTGCATTGGTTATTATGGCGAGGTTCGGACCTTTGGGCAAAGGCTGCGTGCCTAAAACCTCAGCGCAATTGAAGAGGTCGGCGATTTCTTCAACACGGACTAGCCCAGCCCGTTTAAAGGCTGCATCGTAAACCATGTCTTCGCCCGTAAGCGATCCCGTGTGCGATGCGGCAGCCCTTGCGCTTTCACTAAACCTTCCAGCCTTCACCACTATTATCGGCTTTGTTCTTGCGAAGTGCCTCGCTGCGCTCATGAATTCCCTGGCGTCAGTTATTCCTTCAATGTACATCAATATGCTCCTCGTGTTTGGGTCGGTGCCGAAGTAGTCTATGAGGTCGCCGAAATCTACGTCGATCATTGAGCCTACAGAGACGAAGTTGCTGAAGCCTATGTTTTCGTGGATCGCCCAATCGAGGATCGCTGCACCTAGGGCGCCGCTTTGAGAAATGAATGTAATGTTACCAGGCTTCGGCATTTTATTTATGAAAGTTGCGTTAAGATGAATGTTCGGGCGGATTATGCCTAAGCAGTTGGGTCCTAAAATTCGTAAATCGTATTTCTTCTTTATCTCAAGAATTCTCTCCTCTAATGCTTTTCCTTCAGGTCCAACTTCTTTGAAGCCAGCTGAAATAATGATTATTCCCATTATTCCAACTTTTCCACACTGCTCCACTACGTCAGGAACGGTTTTAGCTGGCGTGGCGATTATTGCAAGGTCAACTGTTTCTGGAAGTTGGTCCACTGTTTGATAGGCTTTAAAACCTAGAATTTCCTTTTTACGAATGTTAACGGGGTAAACCTTGCCTTCATACCCTAATTCTGTGAGATTTTTCATTAATGCATATCCGACGGAGCCCGTCTCATCGCTTGCCCCAATCAACGCTATGCTCTTAGGATTAAAGATTTTTTCAAGATTTACTGTAACCAAGACCTAACAGCCACTCCTAATTAGGAAATATGAAATAAGGATTAGGTAAAAATGTTAGCCTTTATGTTGTCGATTCTCCGCACGACTGGAGTTCGCTAAGCCTGGGAAAACCGTTCTTCTAAATTCCTAAAGTCCCATTTTTGGAATTCTTTTTGAGGCTCTTCGCTGTAAATTATCCTATCGCTTCTTAGGTTTTTATCCACTTTTTTGTACATTAAAACGCATTCGTCGCCGTGTTTGAGGGTTAAAATGAACCTCGTGTCTTGGGCTATGCCGATGAGTTTGGCGACTTCCATGGGGATAAGCAGATAGAGGCTGTTTCGAAGACGAATCGGCTTAAGCCTTATTCCAACCACACGTAGCCCAACCATTACTAACATGTTTCATTGCCTAGACTAAGCCTAGGCTATATCTAAAGCTGATGTAACCCGAAGCAACGGTGCTCGGTGACAGTTTCTAAAGTAAAAGTTTAAATAACGTATGCGTCCTTTTTCCGTAGTTAGCCTTAAGGAAAGACGTGGACGGTTTAAAATGCCTGAGGAGTTTAGGCACATAATTCGAATCGCCGACACGGACTTAAACGGCACAGAGAAAGTAGCCCATGCCCTAGCGAACATAAAAGGAATAGGAATCAGATTAGCCCACGTAATCGTGGAGAAAGCAGGCGTAGACCCTGAAACCCGCCTCGGCTTCGTCCCAGACGCAAAGGTTGAAAAAATCGAAGACGTTATAGCGAATCCTTCGAAATATGGAATTCCCGGCTGGCTCCTCAACCGTTCTAAAGACGTTGAAACCGGAAAAGACCGTCACCTCATCGGCCCCGACCTGGATCTTCAAACAAAATCTGACATAGAACAGATGAAAAACATAAAATCATGGAAGGGCTTTCGCCACGCTTACGGACTTAGAGTGCGGGGGCAACGGACAAAGACAACGGGCAGAACCAAGAAAGCCTTAGGAGTCAAAAAGGCGCTCGCGGTTAAAAAGAAAGAGGCGGCGGCTGCCTAATGGGAGACCCTAAAAAACAAAGGAAGAAATATGAGACTCCTAGGTTTCCTTGGCGAACCGACATTCTGCAATCTGAACTAAACTTAATTGGACAATATGGGCTTCGAAACAAGAGGGAACTCTGGCGCCACAAAACTATGCTCTCAAATTTTCGAGGAATCGCCCGTTCACTCCTAGGCAGGCCCACTGAAGAACGAAAAGAACTGGAAAACCAGCTTATTAGTAGGCTTAACCGCTTAGGAATTTTACCTGAAACAGCCAAATTAGACGATGTTTTAGACCTGAGTCTAGAGGACATCCTAGAACGTAGGCTCCAAACAGTTGTTTTCCGAAGGGGCTTGGCTAAATCCCCCCACCAAGCCCGTCAACTCATCGCCCATGGACATGTAGCCATCGGGGAAAGAAGGGTCTCTTCTCCAGGTTACATGGTTTTAAAGGACGAAGAGGAAAAAATAACTTATGCCCCGATTAGTCCCTTATCAAATCCAAACCATCCCTTACGAGAATCCCTCGGCGCTACAATCGAAAAAGCTGCGGAGGCACCCAAGGCTTCTAAAGCCCTAGAGAAAACTGAGGAGGAAGAGCTGTGAGTAAAAAAGCCGAAAAATGGGGAGTCGTCCACATCTTCAGCTCCTATAATAATACTATTGTGAACGTCACTGACATTTCAGGCGCCGAAACAATCGCCAAGGCTTCAGGCGGCATGTTTGTAAAACAGGACCGCCTAGAATCGTCGCCGTACGCCGCCATGAGGGCAGCCGCCCACGTCGCCGCCATCGCCAAAGACAGAGGAATAACCGCCATACACATCAAAGTTCGAGCTCCAGGAGGATCAGGAGCCAGAACCCCAGGCAGTGGAGCCCAAGCTGCCATAAGGGCTCTAGCAAGGGCTGGGCTTCGTATCGGTCGCATCGAAGAGGTTACACCTATTCCACACGATGGAACGAGGAGAAAGGGTGGTCGCAGAGGCCGCAGAGTTTAGGCTCATTTGTCTATGGACTTTAAATGAGGGAGAGTCGCATTGGAGGTCAAGCTTGTCGATAAAAACGATGTTGCCATGCGGCTAGTTATTCAAGGAGTTGACGTACCCTTTATGAATGCCCTGCGTAGAATAGCACTCTCCGAAGTGCCTTCTATGGCTATTGACGAGGTCGTAATCATCGAAAACTCCTCCGTACTCCATGACGAGATTCTCGCCCACAGACTGGGGCTCATACCCCTCAAAACTGACCTAGATTCCTACAACCTTCCTGAGGAGTGCCCCTGCAAAAGCGAGTTCGGATGCAACCTCTGCCGAGTGGCTTTAACCTTAGAAGCCGAAGCCTCTGACAATGAAATGACAGTGTACTCTGGAAACCTAAAGCCTGAAAACCCCGATATTAAGCCTGTCAGCGACAAAATTCCAATCGTG
>JBBIVD010000096.1:2358-5037 GCA_037439925.1 Candidatus Bathyarchaeota archaeon | reverse complement strand
TTCCTCCTCCCAAGTAATTGACAAGGCTCCGGCCGCGTCATTTATAGCTGTTAGCCCATACTCATTATCACTTACACCTGAAACTTGGAAGAATCTGATACCAGCTGTGTCAAAGGAACAGTTGTATTCCCATCTGTCATTCTCGCTAGACCAAGTCATTTCCGAACCGTTCACATATAGCTTTCCTTTCGTTCCATCAAAGACCACATTGTCATACTCATACACTGCTTTGAACCAGACTGTTTCCTGCTGGCACACATTCGTTCGATTTTTGGAAACCCCTCCCTCAACAATTTTTACCGCATCGAAAATGACCCAAGCGGAATTAGATTCAAAGACAGTAATGTTATAGCTGTCTCCGCCGATGCTTTGAACACCGTAGCCGTATCGACCGACCTCCGACTTCGTTAACGTATCATTTAAGGCGACTACACCATCATACTCAGTGCCATCGTACTCGTAAACCGCAGCCACAATAATAGATATGGTGGAGTTAACATTTACACGGCTGTTGCTCAAAGTGACGTTCACACGGTCCCAAATTATGTGGAAACTGACAGAACCAGTTATGATCCACACACGTTTTCCAACAGTATCACAAGTCGCAATAAAACTGATCCATCCTGTGCTGTTCGTCCTGTACTGTGTTCCGTTAACATAAACATTTCCTTCAATAACGGTGGAACGATTATGCGCCCAAACGGAGTGGAAAGCAACTATCTGAAGAGTTCCCACATTGCACCTATCGTCGCTAATGTCTAGCTGATCAACTAAGATTACTGGAGCCATCAACGGATAATTATCTCGGTTTTTATCATCGATTTCGTGTGGGGTGTCGCCGATTCCGTCGCCGTCCATGTCAATGCCAGTATAGTCACTCCAGTAATTGCCTCCTGATGGATAGCCGTCATCCCAAATGTTTACCACTAAACCAGAAACACACTCAAAAGTCGAGTTTACATTATCGATGAAGTTGTTGTGGTAGAAAGTATTGTTACAAGAAGCAGAGGCAATCCCGTAATAATTTTTTGTCACCGTATTGCCAGTGAAGATGTTGTCGTTAGAAAACCTGAATTCGACACCCTCATAATTGTTTGCCAAAAAATTGTCTTTGACGATATTATTACCAGACTTAGGTGGTGTGACCCAATCTTCAATTATATGAATGCCGATGTGATTATATGAGGCGTTTACGTTTACTATGGTAGAGTTAGCCGTATATGCGAAGAGGACCCCTTGCTTATTATTCGTTAAGGTTTGGTCCTTCACGGTGATATTCGTGGAGTTTACGACAGCCACGTAACCAGCCCCAGCCGGAACCTGCGCATCAGCTTGGTTCACCAAATAGTACATAGGTTTTCCATTTACCGTGTTTGAAGCGTCTATGTCTTGAATGTACTCTCTAAGAGTGGCGCCCATTACGTCGAAGTTATACTTGTTGCCATTCATTTGGTTATCTCTGAGAATGTTGCCTTGAGAGTTCCGTATGCTGATGCCGTAAGCATTTGCTGAAACTGTGTTGCCAGTAAAAATGTTATTGTTGGATTCAATTTGAAGTATGCCACAATTTTTATTGTTTGAAACATCATTATTGCTAACAACATTATTGTCAGAAACGTATAGGTAAATGCCCCACTCGTTATGGTTTAGAACCGTGTTGTTATTGACGAAGTTATTGCTGGAAGAACGTAGGTAGATACCACGGTCGCCGTTGTTTAAAACTACGTTGCCAACCACAGTGACATTGCTGGAATCGACCACGAAGATGCCATATTGGCTATTGTTTGCTATTATGTTGCCGCTAATTATGCTGTTACTCGAATATTCCATTTCGATGCCGTGCGTACCACGCCGTATTGTGAATCCAGTGATGTTCACGTAACTCGCGTTACATTTGATAACGTAAGCACCCAAGGACCCCTCAATAATAGTATTGCTGGAGTTTTCGCCAATAAGTGTCAAGGACTTGTTTACAGTTACTTGCTCATAGTATGTTCCATTTCTTACGAAGATGGTTTCTCCATCACTCGCATTACCCACAGCCCATTGAATTTTTGTGTAATCATCTGGAACCCAGATAATATCGGAACTTGCGATCATAGGATTAGTCTGACCAATGCTTAAAACATTAGCTTCACCAAAGCTTAGTACAGGAACCACACCGAACCGTGTCCCAATCATAACTGACAACATGAAAATTGGAACAAAAGTCAACAAAACTCTTTTTACGTTCATTTTACTCAAAAAATGATTCATAATTTACCATTATAAAGTCTTTGGTGCCTCTCCATTTTCATAGCCTTTTAAACCATTAAATTAAGATTTAAAGAGAGAATGCCGTGAAACTGTAATTAAGCTGTCTAATAGTAGGCTAGTGTTTCCTTCTTTTTAGGAGTGGAGCCAAAGCCATTCCAGCTGCGAAGCCTCCGATGTGAGCCCAGTATGCGACTCCGCTTGTTATTTCAAAGGCAAGGGTTAGCCAGCCTTGAAGAAATTGAAGGATGAACCAGAAGCCTAGGAAGAAAATGGCTGGTATGCGAATTAAATGTATCCAGTAATAAAACACTAGTGTGAGGATTCGAGCCCTCGGGTAAAGTATCAGATAAGCGCCTAGTATCCCAGATATGGCGCCTGAAGCCCCGATCGTCGGAATGGTAAGGTCAACCGTGGTTAACATAT
>JBBIVD010000096.1:0-2348 GCA_037439925.1 Candidatus Bathyarchaeota archaeon | reverse complement strand
GATCGTCGGAACGGTCAAGTAACCGTGGTTAACATATGCGTTAAAGAGGCGGCTGTTCCGCAAAGAAAATAAAAGAGAATATAACGTGCACGTCCAAGCGTGTCTTCTATGTTGTCGCCGAATATGGACAGATACACCATGTTTCCGGCTAGGTGCGTTATGCCGCCGTGGAGGAACATAGACGTAAAAAGAGTGTAAAGCCTTCCGCGGTTCATGATGTCTTTTTGGATCATGCCGTATTTTTGAACAATTTCTTCGGGGGAAATGCTCGCCCAAAAACTTGGAAATTCCATCATTGGAAGATAGCTTGGAAGCCATACGAAAACGAAAATGACCACGTTAACTATTATGAGGAGCCTCGTGATGTGGGGCGGAGACGATGTTGGATTTTCATCTCGCAAAGGAAACAAAGGCTAAATTATTGAGGCTGATATATTTAACTTTACATCGGAGGCATTTACGGAAGAAATCGTCTTCATGATACATCGAGAAGCTTTTAAATGTCGAGAATAAATTTGACGGTTACTGCCTCAGGCTTTTTAATGATCTCCATTTGATGATAGGTTACCGCCTTGATTCCAACTTTTTGCATGTGCTTCTCTGGGCTGAAGGGTTCCCCCCAAATCTTAGCTTTTAATCTTAAGCCTAGGGGCGTCTTTTCTATTTCATGAACCTTAAAGCGTGAGTATACTTTGCCTTTTGTTTCAAATCTGATCAAAAGCTCTTCTAACCAGTTGTATAGGAGGGCGTATTCGTCATGTGCTTCCACCTCTACGCTTTCTTCCACGCTTGGCTTAACCTTCTCAACTTGGGTCATAACGTTAAATGCGGCTAAAGCCGCATTTTCAAAGGCTTCTTCCAAATTCTCGCCGTAAGCCGCAACGTAGGCGTCAGCTGTATGCTCCAAATACTCGTAACGTCTTCTCCGCCTCTGCCTGCCCATTTTCTCCACCGACTAACATAAGAGGTTTCAAAGCCTTTAAACATTAAACTTGTCAGATAATGAAAATCATAACAAAGATGGAGATGGTAAGCATGTACGACGTAATCATCCTTGGCTCAGGTCCAGCTGGTTTAACTGCCGCAATATACACGAGTAGGGCTAGGCTGGAAACCCTCGTGGTGGCGGGCGCCTTTTGGGGTGGTCAACCCATGGTTACGACGGAGATTGAGAACTTTCCAGGCTTTGCAGATGGAATAAGCGGTCCTGAGTTAATGGATAATATGCGAAGGCAGGCGGAACGTTTCGGCGCTAAACTCATATTCGAGGACGCCACATCCGTAGATTTTTCCTCTAAGCCTTTCAAAATCAGCGTGGGAAATCAAGTTTTTGAGGCGAGATCAGTGATAATCGCGACTGGCGCCTCGCCTAAATGGCTGGGGCTGGAATCTGAGACTAGGCTCAGGGGCAGAGGGGTTTCAGTATGCGCAACTTGTGATGCTCCGCTTTTTCAGGGAAAGAGGGCTGTTGTTGTGGGCGGAGGCGACACCGCCATAGAAGAAGCCTTAACATTAGCCAAGTTCGCTAGGGAAGTGATTGTCGTCCATAGGCGTAATCAGTTGAGGGCAACTAAGATACTTCAGGAGAGGGCTTTCAGCAACGACAAGATTAAGTTTATCTGGGACAGTGTTGTGCAGGAAATTCTCGGCAAGGACAAGGTTGAAGGAATTCGCATCAAAAACGTTAAGACAAGCGAGGAACGTGAGCTTACCACCGATGCGGTCTTCATCGCTATTGGATATAAGCCTAACACAGACCTGTTTAGGGGTCAAATTGAACTAGATCAAGACGGATACGTTGTGGCGAGGGATGAAATAAAAACCAGTGTGGAAGGCGTCTTCGTAGCTGGGGACGTTCAAGACCGTCAGTATCGGCAATCGGTCGTAGCGGCTGGCGCTGGATGCAAAGCGGCTATAGAGGCGCAAAAATACTTAGAAAAGCAAGCGCAACAGTTCGGTTAAAATATAGGTTATGATTATAGATGAGCGGTCTGAAGGCGCCTAACATGAACGGGTTCAAAATCCTAGAGAAAGAGGAGTTGGCTCCACAAATTAAACGCTTCACAGTTTCAGCACCATCAATAGCCCAGAAAGCCCAAGTAGGGCAATTCATAATTTTAAGATTAGACGAAAAGGGCGAAAGGTTCCCCTTAACGCTAGTCGATTGGAATCCAAAGAAAGGAACAATAACCATTGTTTTTCAAGAAGTCGGAGTCTCCACCAAAAAGCTTGGAAGCCTCAGAGTAGGCGACCGCATTTCAGACATCGTTGGTCCACTCGGCAACCCCGCTGAAATAAGCAATTACGGTGAAGCAGTGGTCGTAGGCGGAGGCGTTGGAATCGCTTGC
>JBBIVD010000095.1:0-5106 GCA_037439925.1 Candidatus Bathyarchaeota archaeon | reverse complement strand
CAGTATTCCATAGTCTCTAGCGTATTCGGCTGCCGCTACGACGGTTTCTGTGTGGACCACATGGAATTCGATTGGATATGAAAGGATGGCGTTAAGCTGAGGCATAATGTCTTTGACTCCATATTTACTATAGAGAACGCCTGTGACTTCGCTTAAGACTTGAGTAGACGTGGCTGCCTTTAACTTTCCAGCCTCGATTTCTTTCAGGATTTCTCTGCACTTTTTCCCATATTTAGGATGGGCGATTATGGCGTAGATCCATACGTTTGTGTCAATATAGTAACTCAAGCTCTGCCTCCCGTTTCCCTGAAGCGTCTAACAGCCTCTACGGCGTCTTTATCGCTTTTAACACTGCCATAAAGCGCCTCCGTTGGATTCTTGACCTTCGGAAACGACCTGAGCACAATTCTGTTTCCCTCGCGCCCAATGTAAATTCTGTCCCCCGCCTCAATGCCTAGGGCTTCCCTCACTTCTTTTGGGATTGTTATTTGATACTTCGAGCTGACCTTTGCGTAAGTCATGCTTTACACCATTTACATACTTTACTAGGCACACTTATTAGTCTTCCTCATAAAACTCATTAATCGTTAGACTGTAATCTTTAGATAATTTTACATGAATTACGTTACTTGGATTTCTGTTCAACGCTTTTAGAACGTATATTTTTAAAAAAGCGTCTAGATAAAAGGCGGAAAAAGGCTGTTTTTAATATCCATGGATACTCTAATATGTTAACAAGCATTATCTCATGGGCTCGTTGCATAACAGCAGTCATAAAATGATCAGGTCGAGTCTAAAGGGGTTTTCAGCTTGCCTTTGGGGTTGGACGAATTTGTGGAGTATCTCGCCACAGATGGAAAATGGCACAGTTTAAGCGAGCTGGTTGCTTTCACTCGCCTATCAGAAGAAAAAGTGGAGAAAATCGCCCAATTTTTCGCACGCTACGGCTTCATCCAATTCGACGAGGCTAAAAGAAAGGCGAAGATCGACCCTGCATTTAGGAGAATCATACTCTCCACACTAGAGCCAGAAAAGAAAGCTCCAGTCATAATCTTAAAGGGAACATAAACACTTCCTATCGTTTTCAGTCAAAAATAATCTTTCCTCTCTAGAAGAACCCCTAATAACTCTTTCTTAAAAGAGAAAAGAATGGGAATTTTACGGTTACTCGGATGGCGTTTCTGCAGTGGTTTCTGTTGATATTTCACTTTGACTGGGCTCTTCACTTGGTGGTGGCGTAGGCTGGGCTGGAATAGATGGGGCTGCTTCCGGGATGAGTTTGACCAAAGCTTCTTTAATGTCGTTTAGCTCCTGTTTTGTGGCTTCAAGTCCGAGGCTTATGGCGTTGCTCTGATGCCCATACGCTTGCTCGTCGATTTCTCCAGCTGCCTTATGAATTTCCAGGTCTGCGAGGAACATCTCTAGGGATTTAATCTGCTTTTCCAGTTCGTTGGCTCTGGCAGTCATTTTTTCAGTGAGCGCTTTTTGGTCGGCTTCTATGGCTGCGATGGCGTTGGTGATTTCCTTGTTGAGGTGTTCATAGGTTGATGGCGAAATTTTCCCCGAGTTAAGCAAGCTATCTAAGGCTTGTTTCTTCTTTTTCACCATTCCCAATTCTTTAACCGCGGTTTCGAAAGAATACTTCCACGAAATCATCTAGCACACCTCAAACTGATTTAATTAAAAGACAAGATAACTTTTGTTAACATTTACATGTATCTTTAACTATTAGATTTAAGGCAGGCTCTGGGAAAGCGTTTCAATTGCCCCTTTTATCTGCTGCCACTCCGCCTTACTATGAATAATAAACTTGTTCTTACGCTTCCACTGACCGCCACGCTTAATCCAAAGGTAGACCGCAATCTGTTTCCTCCCGAAAGCGTCTATGAGGGCTACGGCAGACCACCACTTCTCCGACTTATAAAGAGTAACTCCATCAATCACCTTCAAGCTTTCAGAAATGGGAAGCTTCTCCTCACTCACCTTCTCCACCAGTCCTCCGCAACCTTTCTAGTACCCGAAGAACGTTTAAAACTTATGTTCATTCTAAGGAATTAAGCTAATTTGTTTTAGGCATAAGAAGCGGAGGAATGTTTAAATTTGTATTCTATGTATTACTTGTATAGAGAAGTGAATTGACGTGCAGAAAACCATCGAAAAATTAGTGGTCCCAGTTCGCTTTTCAAGAAGCGAAATTGAGAAAATCGACAAAACTGTTGAGAGACTCGGCTTGAAGTCAAGAAGCGCATTAATTAGAGAGGCTACGGGAAAATATATTCAAGAAGCTGGCAGTCTCAAGGTGATCGAGATCAGGGACAACGTGAGTTTGCAGGATGCGAAAGCCGAAATCCTCGCTTATTTAAGGCGCCATAAGGAGGCTGAAACCTTCGACATCGCCAACGACCTTAGGCTTGATTTAGACCTAACTGTTAAGGCGTTGAAGGAACTCTGGGAAGAGGGAAAAGTCAGTTGATAGGAAAAGAAGTCGGAGACAAACTCATTGGAGAACAAATAATCTGCGAATGCCGCAAAATTAAAGGTCCTGTCCTTATACATAAAGGCGCCCACAGAGCCCAAAGATACGTCCTATACGGACTTCCAGCCGAAGCAATAATAACAAAGAAATGGAGAACAACCGAGCAGTAAACGTTAATAACTCTTATCAAGCTCAATATTTTTCCAAATTTCTAGCAGATTGGAATTTTTCCGTCGGCTAGGTCTTTGCAGAATTTGTCTATGTTTTCAAGTTCGAAGTCTATTACTGCCCGAATGTCTTCTTTGGCGTTGTTAATCGATGTGCCGGGTTTCATGATTGTTTGCGCTGCGGCGATGGCTGGCTGATCGACGGGTTTGCCTATTTGGCTTAGTAGCCATATGTAGACTTCTTCTATGCCTGGCACTTTTTCGTAGACTTGGTTAGCTATTCTATGCGTTAATAGATTGTATATTTTGCCCACGTGGCTCACTGGGTTTTTTCCAGCCGCCGCCTCTGAGCCTACTGGCCTATTTAGGGGTATTACGCCGTTCACTCTGTTTCCCCTTCCGACTTGGCCTGAGTCTGCGCCGTCTGCGCTTGTGCCCAGCACGGTTAAGTAGACTCCGTCTATGCCTCTTCCCTTCACGTCTAACGTGTTTAAGTCCACGGTGATTTTCTCGAAATCCATGTTTCGCTTCACGAACTCGTTTATGTCTTCGAGGATTTCCTCCTTTTTCTTAAAGTAATCCTTCTCGCTTTCGACGAACCTATCCACAAGCGCCATGGAAATTGTTAAGTTGAGTTCATCGCCTCTTCTTAGTCCCATAACTTTTACGTCTTCTCCTGCCTCTGGAAATCTTTTCTTAAAATCCTTGGAATTCACGTATTTTTCAGTGTTTAGAACAGCTTTTTCGGTTCTTGTCATGGGAGCATAGCCCACTGCAGCCGACGTATCATTTGCGCCCAGAACCTTTCCCTTCCTTTTGAATATGTCCACAAGCCCTTGGGAGCCCGGCTTCAACTCCACCTGATACTTCACGTGTTTTTCCGGGTCAACAAACCTCAAGTTTTGCTTAAACCAGTTTTTGGCTGTTTGAACGGCTATTTCCTTAACAGGTATTTCCACTCCGTCAGCTTTGAATATGGCTCTGTCGCCGAAAATAAGAAGCATAGGCTCTTTTACTAGGCCACCTCCGAATCGTGTTTCAACTTCTCCAGCCACTAGCAGGGATTTGTCGGCGTTGTGATGCATTATCGCTCCGACTTTCTCTAGGTATTCTCTGCTGAGTTTCACTGAAATCTGATCCATTATGGCGTCGCATATGGAGTCAGGATGCCCTAACCCCTTTCTTTCAACTATCTCGATTTTCTGCTTTTCAAGAGGCGTCTGATTTAAGCCGTTAACCAATATGTTCCTCATGGAACCGCCCTAACTAGGTTTACAAGCGCCTTAGGTACGCCATTTGTTCTTTCAACATTTTACATTAAATGTTTTATTGACAACTTTATTCCAATCAGAATAAATCTTCCTCACTTTCTCGTTTGATTCTTAGCGCCTTCTCAACAGCCTCCCTAATTAAATATTGAGACTTATGGAGAATAGTATCTCCTAGCTCCGTGTCAATAGTCATGCTTGCGAGGCACGGATAAGCATGATGGGCCTTGGCTATTTC
This sequence comes from Candidatus Bathyarchaeota archaeon, assembly GCA_037439925.1. Classification (GTDB taxonomy): domain Archaea; phylum Thermoproteota; class Bathyarchaeia; order Bathyarchaeales; family Bathyarchaeaceae; genus JBBIVD01. The sequence continues at coordinate 957 of JBBIVD010000095.1, read as the reverse complement.
GTCTCGAACCTTCTGCTTAGAAGTTTTCACTCCAATCAGCTTTTCGGCAATGAACCATGTGGAGCCGCAGGGGCAACCACGCTTAACTTGAATCTCTTTAATTACGCCTTGTTCAACCTTTATCTTTAGGTTTGGTCGTCCAAAATGCTCAGCAAACATGTCTATGTAGGGGTTGCCTGTTTTTTCTAGGGCGCAGAAGGGCTTGGGAAAAGCCGATGCGACACCGATTTCCGCAAGCTCCTTTTCGATTTGTCTCCTTAAGCCTGGAGGAATCCATGTGGAGTTGTCGACTGGCGCTATTACTGCCTTAGCCCTCATTTTCTTGGCGAGGATAGGCAAAGTGTACTGTAGATCAGAGGGCAACCCTAGGGACAGAATTAGGTCGCATTCTGGAACGCTCTTAGGCAGATGTTCTTCTGGGTTGTCTAGCAAACCCGCGGTTGGAGGCTCAAACTCGTGGAGCCAATGAATCCATTGGGCGAATCCTTTTTGGCATATGTTTTCAACAATTCGGCGGCCATACACGTCATCCTTCATTGTTAAAACGCATATTCGCATTTGTCTGCGCCTCTCACTGCACCTTAAGGAACCCACGTATTAAGGGCTTCTTCTTTACGATTCAGATTAGTTTTAAACAGCCTTAAGCCTCCGCTTTTGTTTTTTGCAAGTCCGCTACGGGCGGAATCATTGTTTGTGGAGAAACTCGGTAGTGGGAAAGCTGTGCGATTTACGTTAAGAATTCTTTTAGCGCACGATATTCGCGCAGGAATTCTGATCCTTTATCACTTGTGCGGTATAGCACATGCTCTCCTCGTTTTTCCGTCTCTATCAAATCTTTACGCATCATGAAGCGTAAGTATTTTTCGCATTCTTCATTGTTTAGACGATCGCGAAATATAATTTGAGTTTTTCCAGCCCCTTCCTTCGTAACCCTCAAAATATCGGCAATAATGTCCA
>JBBIVD010000094.1:0-5151 GCA_037439925.1 Candidatus Bathyarchaeota archaeon | reverse complement strand
GAATATATAAAGTTTGTTGATGATTGCCAGAGACTGTTAAAAGAAATACGAAGTAACCGTAAGTATATGGCCGATTCTAATCTTCAATGGAAATTGGCGGATGAGATATACTCATTCATTAAACGGATTGAGAATGATGGTTATATTTTTGCAAATGTCTCTGAAGCATTATCAAGAGACATAGGAATATCGAAATCTCAACTAAATTATCTCATAAAATTTAGGACATATTACCCTTACGCTGACCAAGTGTCTAAAGAAATCAATTGGTCAAAATATCGAGAATTAATGGATTTCCCAGATGAAAAATCAAGAAAACAGTGTGAAATACTAATTAAGATGGGGAAGATCAAATCAGACACGGAAATCAGAGAATTTAAAAGAAAAATCAAGATAAACAGAATTTCGTAGCTATATCGTCTGCTTTTCATAAGCTGACCATACAGAAAGCTTAAAAGTAAAATAGTAACTTCCGGAACCGGAACTGAGGCGATTTACAATATGAAAGCCCTTCCGCCTAAATGTCCTTATTGCAAGAAACGGCTTGTCGAGGTGTTTGAGAATGAGTATAATACTTATGTCTTTAATTCTGCTTCGGCAACATATAGGAAACACGAATGGAAAGGCGAAATTGAAATATTCTGTCCATACTGCAATGCTCAACTTTATGATGTCTTTCCTGATGGCGTGTGCAATTACGTTTCAAGAGAAAGAAGATAAAACGCTGAGGACATAGTTATCTTTCCATAGTATTTTTATTTGGTTTAAACGAGTATGTGAGGGGGAAAGATGCCTTGAAGAAGGTGAATGTTGGCGTTTTAGGCTATGGTTTTGTTCAGAGCTTGTTTCATGTGCCTTGTTACAGGGAGGTTCCCGAGGCGAATGTCGTAGCCGTTGGGGGACGCAGAAAGGAAGGCGTTAAGGAGTTTGCGGACAGCCATGGGATAAAGAAGGTTTACTTTGGCGACGACTTTATTGAGAAGTTGTGCGCTGACCCTGAAGTCGAAGTCGTTGACATCGGCTTACCTAACTTTCTCCATGAAAAGGCAGCCACGATAGCCGCGGATAACGGGAAGCACGTGATATGCGAGAAGCCCCTAGCCCGCAACTTAGACGAGGCAAAAGCCATGCTTAAGGCTGTGGAAAAAGCTGGAGTGATTCATTGTTACGCTGAGAACCAGGTTTTTGTGCCCCACATAGTTAGGGCGAAGGAACTAATCGATAAAGGCGCCATAGGAGACGTTTTCTGGATAAGAAGCAGAGAAGCCCATTTTGGACCCCACTCACCGTGGTTCTGGAACCCCGAACTCGCAGGAGGAGGCGTCCTAATGGACATGGGATGCCACTCAGTTGAAGTAGCCCGATATTTCATTGGTAAAAAGCCCCTGGAAGCTTACGCATGGGGCGCCACACTAGTTCATAAAACCAAAGCCGAGGACAACAGCCTAGCCCTCGTGAAATATGAAGGTGAAAGGCTTGGACAATCGGAGAACAGCTGGGCGGCTCACGGCGGCTTAGACCTAAGATACGAAGTCTACGGGTCAGACGGAGCCTTTTTCATAGACCCAACCAGGGAGACAGGCATAAAGGCTTTCACCGTAGCTCCGGAGGAAAAAGTGGGATACATAATTGAGAAAGCCGAAGTTAAGAAAGGCTGGATGTATCCAGTTTGGAGGGAACACGAAGTCTACGGCTACCTATTCGAACTGCAACACTTCATTTCATGCATACTTAAAGATGAAAAGCCGAGGGAAACCTTCAGAGACGGATACATCGTAAACTGCATACTCGACGCCTGCTACAAATCCATGAAAACAGGAAAATGGGAACCCATTAAACTACAATGAAAATCGACTTAAAGAAACAACTACCGAGCCTATGAAAGAGCTAGGAACCAAACATGCTAATTCTCATACTAGCCGAATCAGCCATCGAAACAATTCCTGAAATCTTATGGAAGCATCCGTCCGTTAAAGGCTATTCAAAAAAGCGCGGAAAGCCCCCGAAAATTCTCCTTCTCGACCGCTCATATCATCATGCCGCCATGAAAAAGCTTCCACAAAACCACAAAAGAGGACGCCCAGACATAGTTCACTTCGCCCTTCTAGAGGCTTTAGGCTCCCCGCTTAACAGGGTTGGCGAACTCCGAGTTTACGTGCACACCATAAACGACTACACGATTACGGTGGACCCGAAAGCCCGTTTACCAAGGAATTATAACAGATTCGTCGGACTTATGGAACAAATATTCGAAATGAAAAGGGCGCCGCCAACGGGACCCGCCTTACTCAAGTTAGAGCACAAAACTCTGTCGCAGTTGCTTAGGGACATAAAGCCCACATACACCCTAGCTTTCAGCAGAATAGGAATGCCATCCACAATTGAAGAAGCTGTTTCAAGGCTTTTAGGCAAAGAAAAGCCCGCAGTGATTATAGGAGGCTTTCCCCATGGACACTTCTCCGAAGAAACAGTTAAGTGGGCAAATGAACTTGTCTGCGTAGACCCAGAAACGCTTGAAACGTGGACCGTAGTTTCCAGAGTGATTTACGAATACGAACGTGCCATCTCCCTATCTAAGAAAAGACTCAGCCTTACGACGACTTCTTGAGACAGCGGTATTCCAAGCTTCGGCGACGCAAATCCTCAAGCACTTCGGGATTCCTTTCAATACATTTCTGCACCAAATGCAAATATCTTCCAACCCTAACGCTTTCTGGGCTCACTTCCATGGCTTTACCGTCAACAATGACGAAGTGGCTGGAGGGAATCTCCGCCTTCGTTATGAACAGAGCCTTATTCACCGAAGCATGCAACGTGAAACAGTGGGGAGAACCGTCTATTGTCAATACTGTGACTTCCCTAGGGCTGGAGCACACCAAAATAGCCGCTAATTTATCTGTAATGAGCCCTGAGTTCTCGGCTTCTGGACAACTGGTTAAAACCACGCGACCCTCCGTGAACTCTTTACAAACATCAGGAAAAACGGTTGGAACGCACTCACCCATCAGAAGTAAGGAGGCTTCCTTCAAAAAAGGCGCCTTAACATACGTCTCAATCAATCTCATGGCGTTCATCCTCAAACTTTGCAATTACCGATTTACTTTTATGCTCAATTAACTTTTGTATCTTTTGAGAGGAGGAGAGAGGGAAATGCCATACTGCGAGAAATGCGGAAGGGAACTGTCTGAAAGCGCGAAATTCTGTCCTTCATGCGGCGTTCGAGTCGGCAAGATTATTAAAGAGGAATTCTCGGTCTCGTCAGAAGACCTCATAAAGAAGGTTAGGGAACTGATCCACGAAGGAAACATTAGAAGAATCATTGTGAAAGATGAGGCAGGCAAAAACCTCCTAGAGATTCCAGTTACGGTAGGAGTTTTAGGAGCCTTAATAGCCCCATACTTAGCAGCGCTAGGAGTGATCGCCGCCTTAGCCACAAAATGCACCATAGTAATCGAAAGAAAAGAATAGCCCCGGGATCTAAAAACCATTTACGATTGGTTAGACGTTCTCTAGAGTCTCTAGAGCCTTATGAAATCTTTGTACAATCAGAGATGAAGGCCATAAGTCGTCTCTCAGAATTGTTTGGTGCGGCCACCTAGATTCAAATATTGATTTAAATTATAGGAGGAGCCAGCTGGTTTCTTTCAAAAGTCAAGCTGACACGAAAGTCAGCAAACTAACCCGATTTATAGGGGAACGCATATTAGATGTGTTCAAACTTACTAAGCTTCGGAAAGGTGTAGAGCGTGCGTAGTTTAAGAGAGACGTTTAGGAAAGAGGATGTTGGTCCCATTATTCGTAGATTCTTCATCAACACGTTGTTTGATTCAACCTTTATGCTACTCGGTATAGTTGTTGGCGTAACTTTTGTCGCCGATGCCAGCCTCGGAGTTGTCCTCGTCACTATGGTGACGAGCAGTCTTGCCCTCGGTATTTCAACTGGAGTTAGCGTGTACGAAGCCGAAAGTCTTGAGCGGGAAAGAAAGATTTCTGAACTGGAAAGGGCGTTGTTCAGGGATTTGAGCGGCACAACGATTGAAAAAGCGGCAAGATCCATCACAATACTGGCGGCGCTGATTAATTTCTTAACGCCTCTTTTTTCATGCGCAGTGACAATATCACCCTTTGTACTTGTTGCCTTGCAAATTTTGGAGCCTAATTTAGCCTCTTGGTTTTCTATTGTATTAGCCTTGGGCATGCTATTTGGTGCCGGAGTATATCTGGGCAGACTTGGAAAAAAGAACCCTTGGATGAAGGGGTTGAGAATGGTTGGTTTCGGATTGCTTGCTTTCATCATCGGATTTCTTTTGGATTCTCTAATCTAAAGCGGTTTTGACGGGGAAATACCAGCCTATAAAGAAGTTGGTTTTGGAGAAGGTTGCTTTGTTTTCGATACGCTGATTTCATCCACACCTTTGATTGACATGCCGTGTTCCTGCATAACCTTCGTTATGCCAGCATACTCAATGTTGGGGCCTCTTACGGTTAGTTTTATTGTCTCTGTCTTTGCATCGACGTCAGTGACCACCATGTCACATTCTTCAACGCCGTTTACGGAACAAATTGCCTGCGACAATTCGACAAGGGGTGTCTCACGAGGTTTAAGAGCCTCTATCAGAACTCTTCGAATATGTATTGACATACATTTCCCTCTTGGAATAGAATAGTCAAAGCTCTAAATTTCTTTTTCGCCAAGCTGTCATATTTGGTAGCCCGGGAAGCTTTGAACTCCGGTTCAAGTTTCATCAAACCAAATGAAAGAGATGATTCTTAGTCACTCTACAAAAACCCGAGAATTTAAACCTCGATTGGCAAGTTTAGTGCGGCCGACGGGATTCGAACCCGGGATTGCAGGCTTGGAAGGCTTACACCAATTGTCTGTGTCCTAAACCAGACTAGACCACGGCCGCCTACAAGAGATTTCAAGGCGCTACTTCATTTTCTCCACAAATGAGAATTTAAATTATTCTGGGAAATCAATGTTATGAAACGTTAGCCCACATAACCTTGAATATCCTACTTTATCAGAAGTGGAATCCGCTGTGGATTAAGCGTGCTCAACTTCATCTGTTAATTTGTTGTGGTTAATAGTCTTCTCAAAGCTTTTTCCACACGTTGAATGTGCCGTAACGTTTCTTTCGAACCTTTAAA
>JBBIVD010000093.1:0-5221 GCA_037439925.1 Candidatus Bathyarchaeota archaeon | reverse complement strand
GGCGGGGCATCGAAATTCATCGGCCACTCCACATTGACATATCTGATTCTCTGCACGATGTGGTGGCTGAAGACGTTAGAAAGTGGGGTAGGGGCATCGACCTGTTCGCAAAAATTCTCGTTTACAATTATCTATCTGCCTCGAAGCTTGTCAACGACCTCGTTAGGAAAGAGGGTTTTGAATTTGACATAGTTATCGCCCACGACTGGCTCTCCACAATCGCTGGCATAACGGTCAAAAAGGAGTTAGGCTTACCTCTCGTTTTTCATGTGCATTCCACGGAAAAAGGCCGAACATTGGGCAATGGATCAGACGTCATAAGCAATTTGGAACGTCGAGCGGCGCAGATGGCGGACGCTGTTTTCACAGTTTCCTACGCAATGAAGGATGAGCTCGCGGGATTAGGCTTTCCCATGGAAAAAGTTAATGTTTGCTATAATGGGGTGGATCCTCAGAAATACTCTAAAGGACAAGTGAGCGGAGAGAAAGTAAAGGAAATTAGGCAGAGATATGGCGTCAATGACGATGACTTAATGGCTCTTTTCGTTGGAAGGCTCGTGTGGATTAAAGGGGCGGACAAACTGATTATGGCTATGCCCAAAGTTTTAGAGAAAATTCCTAACATGAAACTTGTAATCCTTGGCGTCGGCGACATGCGGCCTTACCTAGAAAAATTGGTTGCCGACCTGAAGCTTGAGGACACCGTGAAGTTCCATTTCGAATTCGTACCCGAAGAGGAGCGGATCGCCCATTACGCAGCGTGCGACGTGGCTGTTTTCCCAAGCTTATACGAACCTTTCGGAATAGTTGTATTAGAGGCTATGAGCATGGAGAAACCCGTTGTAGTGGGCGCCACAGGTATCAGCGGAATGAGGGAATCAGTCGTTCCACAAGGTCCAGACCAATGCGGATTCCATGTCAACCCGAATGATCCAGCTGACATCGCCTGGGGAATTATAAACGCCGTGAATGATCCCGTGCGGAGGGCACAGCTTGGTCGAAATGGGCGGAAGAGAGTTCTTCAAGAGTTCAGTTGGGACGTAGTCGCCAAAAAGACTGTTCAGCTTTACGCGAAGCTTTTAGAGACTCGCAAAACTTAAAATTGCATTTATTAATGGTTTCATTTCGGAAGAGATTTCATGGTAGCCAATGAGATGCGTAAGGACTACTTGCTAGACCGATGGGTCGTCATTGCGGTGGAAAGGAGGCGCAGGCCCACGGATTTCGTGAGAAAAACCGAGGAGAAAGTAGCGGGCGCTTGTCCCTTTTGTCCAGACCATGAGCATGAGACTCCGCCAGCCGTCCTCGTTTATCTTCCCTCAAACGGTGGAATCAGAAAAGAAAAGGACCAAAACGGTTTCCGCCACAAAAACTGGCTCATAAGATGCATACCCAATTTGTATCCTGCTTTTACTCCACCAAAAGATGATGAGGAAGAAAAAGAGGCTGAGGGTTACGGTGCCCTCGAAAAAGCTGTTGGTCATCACGAAATCCTCGTCGAATCGCCTCGCCACAACGAGCATCCCAGCGTGGCGCCAGTTCCGCAGCTAATCCACATCATAAACGCATACCTCGACCGACTGAACGATCTTTTAATGAAAAAATATGTGAAATACGTCTGCGTTTTTAGGAATCACGGACTAGACGCAGGCGCTTCCCTCTCCCATGCCCACAGCCAAATAATCGCAACTCCTATGGTTCCAAGAATAGTCGCTGAAGAACTTGAGGCAAGCAAGGAATTCTGGACCAAAAACAGGGAATGCGTGTTCTGCAACATACTGAAAAAGGAAAAGGCTGGTCCACGTTTCATATGGGAAAATAAGAGCTTCACTGTTTTTGCCCCATGGGCGAGCGTTAATCCCTTCGAGTTCTGGATTTTCCCCAAAAAACACCAATCAACACTATTAGACATAACGCAGAAGGAAATAGAGGACTTAGCCAAATGCTTAAGGGCTTGCCTCGGAGGGTTAAGGTCACTATTAAATGATCCGTCATACAATTTCGGCTTCCACATGGCGCCGAACAAGGAAGCCCATGACTACTACCATTGGCACATTGAAGTCTATCCTAGGCTGGCCATATGGGCAGGCTTCGAAAAAAGCGCAGGAATGTTCATCAACACAATGACTCCTGAAGACGCAGCCGCAAGCATGAAGGAAGCCGTTCAAAAAGAAGAAAAACATGCCTTTAATTTTAAAGAATAAGGTTACACAAGTTTTGCAGTTTTTGTTCGTAGTATGGTCTTTTCAACATAACATCTTCCATGTATGATCTTAGGGGTTCCGCTACGCTCCAAGCTTGGGAAATGCATCCTTGAGGCGAATGAGGGGGGTCGGCGTCGAAGATTTCGCTTATAGTTCCAAGTCCTGCCTGAAAGACTTCTTTTTGGAATAGTGGCTTAAGGAAGTTTTCGAAGGCGAAAGTCCGCCATTTTTCCTCATAATTTCTAGTCTTTAAGAAGGCTGTTACGAATGGCCCTAGAAGCCAAGCCCAAACTGTTCCGTTATGGTATGCGCTGTCACGGTGAAGCCTATCCCCCAAATACCTTCTAACATAACGAGGATCATCATCGGATAAAGTTTTCAGCCCGTAAGCGCCCCAGAGTTTTCTCCAAACCGTTTCTACAACTTTTTCCTCCCTTGCTTTATCCAGCATGCGAAAGTCTAGTGCCACCGCGATGATTTGGTTCGGTCTCAGCGATGGGTCTCCTTGTTGTCCGCTGACTACGTCGAATAGGCACTCTTTTTGTGGATTCCAGAATTTTTCTACAAAACTTTTCCTCGTAGTGTCAGCCATGGAAGAATATTTTTCCGCCTCTTCTTTCTGGTCAAAGTATTTTGCGAGTATTTCCATGGTTTTTAAGGCGTTATACCATAATGCCTGGATTTCCACGGCTTTTCCGTTTCTTGGCGTGACAATCCATTCTCCTACTTTCGCGTCCATCCAAGTTAGCTGTGGACCGTGCGCAATTAATCCGTCACTGTCCATGCGTATATCGTACAAGGTTCCTTTAACATGATGTTCAATTATGGAGTTCAACGTGTCCCACAATTCCTTATGAACGAAATCAAAATCGTTAGTGTATTTGAGGTATTGAAGAACTGCGTTGAAATACCATAGTGTGGCGTCCACAGTGTTGTAAACAGGCTTATCCTCAGGCGAGTCTGGGAACCGATTTGGAACTATTCCTTTTTGGCAGTAGTGCTTAAATGTCAACAAAATCTGCTTTGCGTCTTCGAATCTTCCTGTGACTAAGGTTAATCCTGGCAATGAAATTAGGGAATCTCTCCCCCAGTCTTCAAACCAGTGGTATCCCGCAATTATGGACTTAGTTTTGGTTGAGTCTCGATCCACAATGAAGGAGTCAGCAGCCAAAAGAACCCACTTCAGCCAATCTTCCATTCGCAAGTCTACATATCTTTTTTGGAAATAGTCCAGCAAGCCAATGCGCCGCTTCAACTCCGAATCATACAAAACCTCAATACTGCTGATTTTTCCCGTATAAATCGACGAGAAAACGCTATGAGCTTCGCTTTCGTTTTTACCAGCAACTGCAATGATGTAAAACTTTTTCGTTTCCATTGGGCTGAGGCTCATCTCGAAAAATCCAGGCTGATATGCGTCGTTTAAGCTGCTTTCCTCTCGGGAAGCTTCCACCCGAAAATACATTTCATCGATCCACGTGCCCTCTCCAGCTAAATAGCGTCCGTCAGTGGCGCAGAGAATTAAAGTTGATGCTGGAATGGACGGCTGAATAACCACTTTTCGTTCAAAGGGCTTTTGGAGGAAGCACCAATTAGTATGGTCTTTGTCCGTTACGGCGTGGAAGTGCCTAGAATTAACTAAGGGTGAAATTCGAACTGATACGCCGTTTTCATTAGGGCTAGAAACCTCATAGCTCACGACCGTTGCATTCTTTTTGTAAGGCATAAACACGGTTTTCTGGAGCCGAACGCCATCCACACTATACTTAAATGTCGGAATAGGGCTAAGCGAAAACTCCGAAAGAAACTCATAGCCTCGGGGCTGAATGCCACACTTAAATTCGTTTGATCCAAGCTGGTATTCTTTATTATTAACAATAAGTGTTTCGTCAAGTTTTGCTAAGAGAACTCTGCGGTCGACGGGCGGATTGAAGGCGGCGACCAAAAGCCCATGATATTTGCGTGTGTTAATTCCTAAAATAGTCGAGGAAGCGTAGCCTCCAAGACCGTTAGTTTCAATCCACTCCATCTTGATGGCATCTTCGAAATCTGAAAGACTTTGTGGTCCAATGTAAATTTGCGGCAATTTAGCATTCAATTTAATCATTTAACCTTTATAGTTGGGTGTCCAGCTTAAAGCATTAGTTTAGCCACGTTTTTCTCCTTGTCTACGTGGAATAGGTTGGCTACAGGTTGACACTTTGTCCTCACTAGTAGTGCATGTGGAGCTTTTAGTTTGAGTTCTGTGAGGGTTTCGGCGTATCCCATGCCTTTCACCATCACTAGGTCTGATGAGTTGTAGAGGCTTAGGAATTCTTCGGAGCATTCTTCTGGAATTAAGCCTATGGAGTCTGTTCCCAGCGTGATTACGTCGTCTGCTACTTCGTGCATCCCCACGAACTCCGCGTCTTCCATGGTCGCATCGTTCAGGATGGGCTTTTCCTTAACCGCCACCACGACGCGTGGTCCCAAATTTTTCAGTTCCTGAACCAGTAGAGTGTCGAAGGCTATTTCTCCTGTGTTGTCGGTTAAGTACATGATGTTTTTCGCTCTTTTGGCTCTGCGGAATATTTCGGGAATTTCGTCGATGGCTAAGTCTTTTTCAGCCTTTTCGATCAGTTTTCCGATTTCTTCAAATTTGACTATGTGTCCTGGGACGTCGAGTTCCATTGTGTTTCCGACGATGGCGCTTAGGCAGGCTCTTCTGAACCGAGCTTCCGTGGAGTTTTCCCGTGAAATTAAAGTTTTGGCGAAGGGAAGGATTTCCATGGCTTTCTCATTGCTTATCCTTTTCCTTTTTGCATAGGGGTCTGGATTTCCTGTAACCTTTTTTATTAGTCTGTCTCGCTTTGTGCCGAGCCATGCTGGAACGGTTTCTGAACTGAAGTTTTCGGCCAGAAGTCGGAGCACGGCGGACAAAGCCTTAAGCTGAAGGGCTGAATCGCTCGTCGCCTCCCTAATCTCCAAGTAGCCACGCTGAAGTAGACAGACGCCGCATTCGACCTCAGCCTTCAATT
>JBBIVD010000092.1:1777-5238 GCA_037439925.1 Candidatus Bathyarchaeota archaeon | reverse complement strand
GTAAACCACCTAGTCTACGCAGATTATCGAATATCCAACATCTTCTGTGAACCACTTTTGTTTCAGTATGTTTCCAACAGCTTCTACGATTGGTTTTTGTTCGTCTAGCTTTAACGCTTCTCTCCATTTGACTGCAATGACCATTGAGTCTGCGGCTGGATGTGGGTTAAATGTTTCTGCGGCGTAAACACCCCAACGGGCTACGGTTAAGTTTAACTTGTCAAACTGTACATCGATTTCTTCAATTGTTTCATTAAAGTGCTGTCTAAAAGCCTCGTCACCAGAGAAAGCGGTGAGACCATTCATGGTTGAGTTATTCAGGAAAACGACGATTTCACTGTATGCTTGGTATGGAACACTGAAAGGGTAGTGCACACTTAACAATGTCACCGTACTAACCACAGCAATAACGATGCTTACAATTGAAACCACGTAAAGTTTATTCATCTTTCTCTCTCCTTCATCACTCCTATTTTTTTCAGTTTGGTTTTTTAACGTGATTAAGTCGCCAACGTAGCGACTCCATTCACGCTCGGTTACCAGATTCGGTAACTGGGATTCCTACTGCGTATGTGCCTAGGGTTCTTTTTAGAAGTTCGATTCCCTTAGGTGTGATTTCGTAGTATGTTCTTTTATAAGTTCTTGGATTCGGTGAGAGGCTTCTAGGTCTTTGACGGCACTTCTTGACAACAATATTCGTCTTCAACAGTCCTAACTCTACGAGTTCTGAACATACATTTTTTGCATATGAATACGTTAATCTAAGACCATCAATTAATCTGGTTATTCCTACGGGTTGGACACAGAAATCTAAAACTTTCAGAGAAATCTCAAATTTCCTCCTTCTCCTCATCTAACTCACCCAAAATTTTAAGCCCGTTTTTAGGAGAAGCAGACGTATGAACATTGTCAACGAATAAGTCATAGAAAGCACCGTTTGTAACAGAAGCAGAGAAATAAATCCCGTTAAAACAGCCTTTTTATTCGTCATTTTTCCTTCTATTTACATAGATTAGGATAACAATGCTTTTTAATACTATGTTTTTGAACACTTGTTCAAATCTTTTGAACGGTTCTGTCTTCACGGCTGGGATATTACTTCGGCAACGGGTTTTTTCGTGGCTCTCGAAGCTGGATAGAGGCTGGTTAGGCATATTAGGCTTAGGGCTAGGGTTAGCCATCCTATAATGGAAATAAGAGTGGTTGGGGAAATCACGGCTTCAGGAATTAGGAATAGCCATGTGACAGCGAAACCAGCTATTATTCCGACTGCTCCGCTTGCTAGTACAATTATGAGGGCTTGAGTGAAAATTGTTTTTAGGATGGTTTTCGGTTTTGCGCCCAAGGCTTTCATTATGCCGATTTCTCGCCGTTGACCCGTTATGGAGAGCATCATAAAGCTGAGAAGGCATAAAGTGGCTGTTACTAGGGATGAAAGGGGTAGAATCATGACTAGGGACCAGATTCGGTTGAGGAAAGCAAGGTGCCTATCTAAGAATTCGTTAAGCTCTAGGAGTTCGAGCCCCATTTCCGAAGCCCTTTTTTCAATTTCCGCTATTGTTTCCGAGCGGTTGTGGGATTCGATCTTAAGTAAAAGAAGGTTGTAGTTGGGCTGCTCGGACAAAGCCTTCATGGGCATGTATACTACGTAGCCTTTGTTGATGGGGTCTAAGCACACGCCGACTATCTCGGTTTTGTTTCCGAGGATTAGGGCGCTCTGGTTCATGGGACTATCGAAATTTTCGTAAGCCAAAGAGTCGCCGATAACCGCTGAATGGGTATCATTACTGTTTAGAACCCTTCCAACAATCAGCCATTCGTTTACGACTTTTTCTGGTTCAACGCCTATGATAAGCGCCTTTGTCTGCCTGTTTTTTCCGGTTATGGTGTAGGGTTCGTCGGGCTTTTCGGGATTAATTATGATTCCAGGAACTTCGGTTACGTTGGCTTCTAGTATGAGGCGTGGGTCTACGTGAATTCCTAAAGTGGAATTCAAGTCGGATATCAAGTTCTCGGGAATACGATATTTTGGACTTGAATAGTTGATTTGTTCCGTTGGTTTTGCCTCAAAGAATTGGGAGAGAGAATTCACGTATTGCCTCGTAATGTCTCGATGCCCGACGAGGATGATGTCTCTGCCTATAGCCCTTTCAACATAGCTCTGAGTAGTCTGATTTGCAACCATTCCTCCAGCTATGGTTACAGTTGTCAGCGCCAAAACCACGGACAAACAAATTACGGCTTGAATAGTAGCTGATTTTCTCCTTATTAGGCTTCGGTAAGCCAGTTTAAAGGTCAGCCCCAGCCTCGAAGGGGACGGCGCCTTTAGACTCGGAGTTGTGCCGAACTGAAAAATGGGCGAGAGGGCTTCAGCTGGCTTAACCTTAATCGCCTTTCTGATTGGGCGTATTCCGAGAATGTGGGAAGCCACGGTGAAAACTGCAAAAATTAGGAGGATTATCCACGGATTAACGGGCTTCTGCGCTATGGAAAAACCCAAGGCGTTTAGGAGAATAATGCAAATAAATCGTGCTAAAATTCCCAGAAATGCACCGACTGCGCAGCTTGAGAAAACTATGATGGAGAGCTCCGTTAGGAAGTAGCTGAATGCCAAGTCAGCTGAGCAGCCAGTTGTTTTCATTATGCCTATGTCACGCATTCTTTCGTTCATGGCTGTCGAAACTAGAAAGGAAGTCACGAGCACACCAGCCAGAAAGTTGAGAAAAGCGATTATGACAATGAAGACTGAAAGTATATAGGAAAATCCCGAGGTGAGTTTTCCGCCCGTTACGATGCTGACTTGAAAGCCGAGGTTCTCTCCAAAGGTGATTAGGAAAACGGTTGTGGCAGTGCATAGAATTAAACCTATCATGGTTAAGATTGTTTGAAATCTCCTTCGAGCCAAATCTTTTATGGGAAAGCCTATGTCACTCATTTGCAGTCACTATCCTTCCGTTCCTTATACAGAGAACGCGGTTTGCCAGTTTCATTATCCTCTCATCGTGCGTTGTAACAACGATAGTTTTGCCCTTCGCCTTCAGCCCCTCTAATATTCGAACGATTTCGAGACCAGTTTCCAAGTCTAAGTTTCCAGTAGGCTCGTCCACGAGGATTAGGGGCGGATCGTTTGCTAAAGCCCTAGCGAAGGCAACCCTCTGCTGCTCTCCTCCACTCAGCTGAGCTGGAAGGTGATCGGCTCGATGCATTAGACCGACCATTTCAAGCAGCTCTTTAGAACGCTTTTCAACGTGTTCACATGGCTTCCCAGCTAATTCTATAGGGAAAGCAATGTTTTCGAGGGCGGTAAGCGTGGAAATGAGGTTGTAAGACTGGAAAACAAATCCGATATAGTTGGAGCGGAAAGTCGCTAAGAAGTCTTCGTCGTGAGCGCTGAGATCATGACCAAAAACAGCAATTTTTCCGCTTGTGGGCTTATCTAAGCCGCCGATAAGGTTTAGGAG
>JBBIVD010000092.1:0-1767 GCA_037439925.1 Candidatus Bathyarchaeota archaeon | reverse complement strand
CAGCGCCTGAAGGCCCATAAATAGATATAAACTCGCCCTTTTCAACCTAGAGGTTCAAATCCTTTAAGGCTTCAATTACTACATCGCCGATTCGATATTCCTTGCACAGGGATGTAGCGAGCACCGCCTTTTCCTTAGCTCTTCCCACTTAACAGACCCCTTTTAGGAAACTTGATTGAAAAGCCAAGAAAGGTCTGGAGGTTTTCTTTTGAACTTTACTTTTTCGTTGAGTGCATGTACTATTATGGGTAACGCTATTGTCGCATCACAATAACATGTAGTTCTTTTCCCCTCACTGGAAATTTTCCCCCAACTTACTGCCTCTTCTAAAGTGCAACCTGATAGACCTCCCCATTGAGGCGAATCCGTTGTGATTTGAATAGCGTATTTATGGGGGTAATAATACTCCTTCACGGTTTTACGTAGGAACCCAGTCCTTCCAGGGACCTCTTGGTCCATAGTCTTCGGCGAAAGCGATATGGCTAAAAGTTGAGTGAAATCCTTCGGCACTCCGCCGCCGATGTAAACTACGCCTATGTCCCTTGTTTTTTCGCCTATGCTAACGAACTGATGGAATTCCTTTACCTGATCCACGAGGAGAATGTGACCCTTGTTTTTAGCCATTAAAAACGCTTCACCGTAAGCGCTGTCTGAGATTGCGGGACAAAAAATTGGGACGCCTTTCTCTGCAGCTACTGCGGCAATGCTTTTTACTCCCTTCGAGTTAAGCCACTTGCCGAACAAATGGAGAAGCTCCATGGAAGAGTAAGTGAAGCCTGGTTTCAACGTTAATATAAACTCGGTAATGATGTCCTCCATTTTCCTATAGTCAGATTCTCTTCCGTAAACATCATAATACCTGTTTATGTCAGATTTCAGAAGTTCTTCATCATTAGCGTGTGGAGTGCCCTGCCAATAGCCGAATCCCAATGCGTCAACAATGTCTTCTGAAACGTTCGCTCCAGTTGACACAATGACATCAATGAACCTTTTCTCTATGAGCCAATTAATAATCTTCCATTGTCCAGCGGTGCTCAGGGAACCAGCTAATCCCATAATAATGGTTAAATCTTTTTCCTTCAGCATTTCTTCCCAGACTTCAACTGCCTCTCCGAGTTTTCTACCCTGAAAGGCTGTTCCCTTCATCTCGGAAACAAGCTGAGAAATGCTCTTTTCCTTAACCTCAATGCACTCAACCTTTCTTCCTAAATAAGTGAGCCCATTCATATTTTACACCTCCACATGTTGAGAAGCCTTCTATGTTTTAAAACTTTGGTTCTAGCAAAAATGCTTGAAAACCAAAAAACTAATAAAATCCTTTTTTAAATTCAAGATGCGGAACACAATGATTCCCAGATATTTTTTCCTGACGAAAGGCATGGGCAAACATAAAGAATGCTTACAATCGTTCGAATTAGCCTTAAGAGACGCTGGCATACACTGCTTCAACATAGTAAACGTTTCCAGCATAATCCCGCCAGGCTGCAAATTAATTTCAAAGGAAAAGGGCTTAAAGATTCTGAAGCCAGGGGAAATAGTTCACGTTGTTTTATCTAGGAATTCAACTAGGGAACCGCACAGATTGATTGCAGCATCCATAGGGGTGGCCATTCCTTCAGGTAAAGACAATTATGGCTATCTTTCTGAACACCACTCCTTTGGACAAACAGACGAGGCAGCCGGAGACTATGCGGAAGACCTAGCTGCAACCATGCTGGCCACAACCATGGGAATTAAGTTTGATCCAGAAACTGCTTGGGATGAGAG
>JBBIVD010000091.1:4333-5240 GCA_037439925.1 Candidatus Bathyarchaeota archaeon | reverse complement strand
ATCGTCGCGAATCCAGCGAATCCGATGGCATAGAGAATCATGACGATTATGCTTTCGTTAAGACTTTGGGCGTTCAGCTCGCGTGGATAATAGAAAATCCAAGAGCCTGAGGTAGCGCCTGGCAAAATCGCAAAGGGCTTCATAATGAGGTCGTAGACTCCTCCGCCGAGGAGGAAAACGGAAGCAGCGACGCCTATTAGGGCGATTATAGTCCACGAGGGTTTAAGTGCCAGAATTCTTCGGTAAGCCTTTTGCATGTTAAAGACAAGGGACGAAAACCTTCTTTGAATTCGAACCATATGGTTTATCCCTCTTCGCTTTTAGCTAAGTGTTCGGCTACTTCCTTGACCCATGACCCCGTGTATGGATTTTTCGCAACCTCACTTAAATACTCTTTCCACGAGATTCCTAGAGCCTTCTTCCAAGCGTCATACTCCTTGACTAGGTTAGCGTGCGCCCTCCTATGCCATTCGCAATAGGCGTCGACGGCTTCTTTTTCACAAATTTTGCACTTCACGTTTTCTTCCCCCCTTTAATGGGCAGAGGGGATTGAAGCAAAGTGCCCAAGGTCTCTTGCCTTTAATTCGCACTTCTAATAGTGGCCATTCGCAGGCACGGCAATTCCTACGGGCCGGCTTGACTGTTCCACGTTGTGGAAGCGGAAAGGAAGTTTTGCAGATGCCCTTGAAGAAGTTTGTGCAGCCGATGAAGCGTTTTCCTGTTTTCCGTGAGTAAAGAATTAATAGTTTGCCTGCGCTGCAGTTTGGGCATTCGCCTATGATTCGTTCTTGCATTCGCGCCCTTTTTATAGCGTTGCTCAGCGCCTCACCTATTGCCTCTTCCTTTTTCTTGAACTCTTCCATTATGGGTTTCAGCTGGTCAACTGCCTCCACTAGTATGCTTTCCC
>JBBIVD010000091.1:4095-4323 GCA_037439925.1 Candidatus Bathyarchaeota archaeon | reverse complement strand
TTTTGCATCTTTTGAATTTTTTCCATTCTTTCTTCGAGTTCTCTAGTGAGCTCTACAGCGATTACGCTTGGACAATAACTGCTGAGAACTTCGGTGACATCAAATCCGAGGCTTGTGACGAAAATCCTTTGTTCAGCGATGTAGCCCCGGTCGTAAAGCGTCTCTACGATGTCTGCTCGAGTAGCCTTCGTCCCAATTCCTTCTTCTTCCATTTTTTTAAGTAGGCTA
>JBBIVD010000091.1:0-4085 GCA_037439925.1 Candidatus Bathyarchaeota archaeon | reverse complement strand
GTAACGTGGAGGAGGATTCGTGAACTTGTCCTCTCGTATTACGTGTCTCAGCCTAACGGTTTCCCCTTCTTTTATCGGCGGCAAAAGCACCTCTTCGGATTTTATGTAAGGTTCGTAAAGGCGCATCCACCCCGCCTTCAGAACTTGTCTTCCATGCAAGTAAAAGAGATGCCCATTAACTTCTATGCTGATTCTCATGCTTTGCTTAACCGCTGGCTCGCCGAAAACCGCCAAAAAACGCTTAACGACTAAATCAAAAATTCTTTTTTCTGGATCGCTGAGCGGCCTTTCGGGCAGGTTGCCAGTTGGATAAACCGCTGGATGGGCTGGATCCGACTTTTTCCCTTCATTTGGCTTTAGCTCAGCCTTCTCTAGGAGGGTGTGAGCTAGCTCCGTGTAGTTTCGGTCTTTGCTCAGCCCGTTGAGTATAGCCTTATAATCGATAATTGGGGGCAGTTTTTGTGACGAGGTTCTCGGATAGGAAATTAGGGCTTCGAGGTAGAGGCGTTCAGCTATGTTAAGGGTTCCTCTCGGCGTGTATCCGAATAGGCGATACGCTTCAGTTTGAAGGGAGCCTACGTCGAAGGGAAACGGAGGCATTTGCCTGAACTTTTTAACGTCAACCTTCTTTATTTCTCCAGTTTTTCCTTCGCATGCCTTCACAACTGCGTCTGCGTCCGCCTTTCTTTCGATTCTTTCTTTTTCGTATTCCGCTTCATATATGGAGCCTTTTATTTCAGTCTCCGCCTTTATCGTCCAGTATGGCGTTGGAACAAAACATAGAATTTCCTTCTCCCTTTCAACCAGGAATTTCAGTGTGGGACCCTGAACCCTTCCTGTGCTTAGTGTTGCGTATTTTCCGCTCCAGCGTTTAGCCGCCAAAGTTAGCGCCCTTGAAAGGTTTATGCCATATAGCCAATCCACTTCATGCCTGGTTTTTCCAGCCTCTATCAGTCCGAAGTCAAGCTGGGGCAGAAGCTCTTCATAGGCTTTTTCCAACTCGCTTTTCATGAGCGTGGAAAACTTCATTCTTTTCGCATTCTTTTCCTTGTTTTGACATGCGTATTTGAGGATGCAGTAACCGATTAGGCTTCCTTCAATGTCGTAGTCGCAGGCATCTATGAACTCATCTGCGCCTTCAGCCAGCCCCGAGATGACCTCAAGCCACGTTCGAATGTTCTTTGCACCCCTCTCAGCCAAATATCGAGGCGCCCACCTAAAACTGAAAACGGGATAATAGTTTCTGCTCCCCATTTCGTGAACCACGGTATAGAGATGCCCTAAAGCGGGAACAACCACGAGCCTTCTGTCTCGAAAAGCATGGAAGTAGGGCACGCCCTTCTCCTCAACCTTCTTAGGCTTACCTTCCTTATCCAGAGCTTGTGCTATGCGTTTAGCCGCCTCAGGCTTCTCCGTAACAATCAAAGCATACTTTTCCATTAGAGGCACCTTTCTTCTTTAAGCATGGAAAGAAGCTAATAAATAGTTTGCTAAGTATGATTTTTGCAATAACTTCGCTGCCGTTTCCGAAAGGAGTTTGTTTCAAGCCTTAATGATCCGCCCAGAACCCCTTATGAGAGAGCCGTCGGAATGGAGCATCAGAAAGTATATAAGTTCTGTGTCTAAGTTATATGAAGTCTGCGACAACGAATTCAATGTTTAAACATGGACGTGGCGTTTATGCCTCAAGAGGTAGTGTGTGACCGCTGCGGCGAGATTCTCTATAAAGGACTTGAGCTTAAGCCTCCTGACGAGATAATTCAGATTCATAATGGTAAATGCCCGAAGTGTGGAAAAAAGCTTTCTTTCATTCCCATAAACGTGGAAGTTAAATCCGCCAAATAAACGCTATAAGCATAAGTAATTGAAACAAAATGTTCATTAGGTTGTTTGAGCTCTAAACGGAAGTAAAATTTGTGAGCGGCTAGAAATAATGTCTCAATAAGCGTCATGAAAGGAGGAATCGCTTGGGATTTCCTAAAGCCGTCGACTATCATAAACCGAATAAACCTGAGGTTCCCAACGGGCTCGGCGTCCTATATGTGCTCGGCAGCATTATCTACCTTTTTATGCTTACCACCTATTTCCACTATTCAGATGATTTTGCGCTGGCTGTGGATGCCTTAACCCTTGCTGGATGCATTCTTTTCGGCGGCTTTCTTGGCTTACTCGACGACTGGATCAATTTAAGGTGGAGGTATAAGGCTTTCACCCCGATTCTGGCAAGTTTACCCCTAGTGGCGCTTAGGGAAGGAGAAACCGTGATGGCAACCTACATTTTCGGCAAAGTTGACTTCGGAATATACTACTTCATCCTTATTGTTCCAGTGATTATGGTTATAACCACGAATACGGTTAATCAGCTAGGCGGATTAAATGGTTTAGAGACAATTTGCCCATTAATCGTCATGGTCGGATTGGCAATAGTTGCGCCTAATGATAGAAGTCTGCTTTACGTCCCGATAGCCGCCTGCTTCATGTTGGCTTTGTTCAACTATAAAGGAAAAATTTTCGTTGGCAATACTGGAACATACGCCTTAGGAATAACCATAGCTTCTTTTTCCATAATAGCGAATATTGAACAAACCCTTCTGATATCTATTCTGCCATACATTTTCAATTCATCCATAATAATACTAAACCACTTTTTATTTCATAAAAAAGCCGATCTGATTATGCAGGGAGATAGATTGTACTCCCAACACAGACGCAGCTTACAAACCATAATAGCCTATGGCAGACCCATGTCTGAACATAGGATAGTCCAAATCATTTCATTAATCGTACTGTGCTCCACGGCATCAGCTGTATTGATGTGGCTGATATCATGAAAAGAATACTCATAGCGGGCGCAGGAGGACCAGCGGGCATAAACTTCACAATGTCACTAAAGATCGCGCCTGAAAAGATGTTTCTGGTCGGCACAGAAGCCAACGAACACTATGTTCACCTAGCCCGAACGGATAAAAGTTATTTGGTTCCAAGAGCCGCCGAAGCAGGTTACATAGACAGGTTAAATGAAATTATTGAGGAAGAAAAAATTGAGTTCGTTCATCCTCAGCCTGACATTGAGGTTTTAGTAATTGGAGAAAACAGAGACAGACTCGAAGCAGAAACCTTTCTTCCATCCCAAGAGACCATAAGAATCTGCCAAGACAAGTTCCTATCAACACGCGCATGGGAAAAAAGGGGAATTTTAACTCCGAAGACATTGGAAATAGAGAGTGAAAAAGACATCGAAAGGGCTTTCGGCGAGCTTGGAAACCCCATATGGATTAGGGCGAGGCACGGCGCAGGAGGAAGGGGAAGCACCCCGGCGTCGAGTATAGAAACAGCCATGGCATGGATAAAATACTGGAGGTCGCGGGGCAAAAACTGGGAGTTCATCGCCCAAGAATTTTTAGGCGGAAGGAACATAGGTTTCCACAGCCTATTCAAAAACGGCGAACTCGTAACTTCCATGGCTAGAGAAAGACTCGAATACATTTATCCACAACTGGCGCCCTCCGAGGTCACCGGAACACCCGCCGTACAGCGAACCATACACGATGAAACAGTGAACAAGATTGGAACGGAGGCAGTTCTCGCCATAGACCCAAAATACAATGGAATCGCCTGCGTCGACCTTAAGGAGAACGCGGATGGAACGCCTTGCCCAACCGAGATAAACGCCGGCCGAATGTTCACAACCTCATACTTTTTCAGTTATGCCGGAGCCAAGCTGCACGCCGAATGCAACATGCCAATAGAATGGTTCGCCAACTTTCCATACCTTTACGTGAAGCTAGCCTACAAGGAAACAATTCCGAAAATTCCGAAATATAACATTCTGCCACCTAACCTTTATTGGATTAGGCACATGGATGCTCCTGCTAAATTGATTCGGAAAGACCAGGTGCTGGGGGAAATGTACAGTTGATAGGCAGTTGTTTTAATTAACTAACTTTAAGGGCTTATAAATAGGTGGGCACTCTTATGCCTAGAGACTCTTGGATCCATTATAATTATAGACTAATCATAAATGAAGCGACAAAAAAACTGAAAAAGCTTTTAATATTCTTGACGTTGGATGCGGAGGTGGGGGT
>JBBIVD010000090.1:4956-5252 GCA_037439925.1 Candidatus Bathyarchaeota archaeon | reverse complement strand
CGAAGGCGTTAAAAGAGCTGTTCATAAGCGAGTATACGACATAGTGAAAAGGTACAAGGGAAAAATCGACATCTGGGACATCATAAATGAAGCCCATGACTTTGCCAACTGCTTCCGCTACACTCATGAGCAGCTGATGGAGATTCTGAACACGGGCATTGAGGCAGCCCGAGAGGCAAACCCAAACGCAACCTTAATAGTGAACAATATGGATCCTTGGGCTAATTACGCTGCTCGTGGTGTAGACTCAAGCGGACCCGTTGAAGGACGTAAACTGCAGACACCTCTCCAATACG
>JBBIVD010000090.1:978-4931 GCA_037439925.1 Candidatus Bathyarchaeota archaeon | reverse complement strand
ACCAAGTGGACTACGATGCCATAGGGCTTCAGGTCTATTATCCCGCTAGAGACATGATGGAAATAAGCCGCATGATAGATTCCTTCTCACAGTTCGGCAAACCCATACACATAACCGAGCTCGGAGTTCCCTCAAAATACGAAGAAGATCCCAACAGTTCATTACAAAAAGATGGAATCAACGTTAAGTCCATGGGACATTGGCACATGCCATGGGATGAGCAAACCCAAGCCGACTGGGTTGAACAATTCTACACTATATGTTTCAGCAAGCCCTTCGTTGAGGCCATCACATGGTGGGATTTCTCCGACTGCGTGTCGCATTTCTGGCCTCACGGCGGCTTCCTAAGAACTGATATGACGCCTAAAGAGTCTTACCATAGACTTAAGGCACTCCTTATATCATGGCGCAAGTGAAAACATCTTTAAGTTTATGTGACCGTAGCTAATTAATTATTATAGCCTATTGCCCTATCCCATCGTAACTTTCACTACGTGTCTTTTCCTATCTGCGAACACGGGTAAGAGATTAGTTTCGAGGGGTTTGCCGTCCACAGTCACGGACTTTACTCCCTTAGACACATGCTCAGGGTTTTCGACCTTTACGTCATAGACGGCGTTCCTAAAGCGGCGAGTTACTCTGAATCCAGCCCATTTCTTAGGTATACACGGATCCACCAGCAGCCCATGATATTGAGGCCGGAGTCCCAAAATCCAGTCGGTGGATGCTTTCATCATCCATGCAGCGGTTCCAGTAAGCCATGAGTTTTTCGCTTCACCGAATTTTGGGTGGTCCCTGCCGGCTATCATTTGAGAATAAACGTACGGCTCAGCCATGTGGATTTCAGCAATTTCGTTCTTGGTTGTAGGGGCGAGTTTCTTATAGTATTCATAGGCTCGGTCCCCCCTTCCGAGTATGCACTCCGCTATTATCGCCCAAGGATTGCTGTGGCAGAAAATGGAGGCGTTTTCCTTCAGTCCAGGCGTGAAAGTGCTTATTCCTCCAAGTTCACTGTAATATTTAGTGTAAGGCGGGGCTAGGAGCATTATGCCATATTTGGTGTCAAGGTGCTTCTTCACCGAGTCCATGCATGTGAGGGCCCTATCTTCGGGAGCAATTTGGCTGATAACCGCCCAAGATTGAGCATTAAGGAATATTTTTCCCTCTTTACATTTGGAGCTCCCCACGGGATTTCCAGCGTCATCAAAAGCTCGGATATACCATTCTCCGTCCCACGCCACCTCGTTCACACGGGCCTTAATAGTATCCGCCAAGGATGAGAACCTTCCAACATCTCTTTCTTGGTTATACTCCTTAGACAGCTCCACTAGTTCTAGAAGCGCTTTGTGGAATTGCATGGCTACCCACACACTTTCCGCTGCGTCGTTTGGTCCAGGTAGTCCAAGGGCGTCGTTCCAGTCGGCTGATCCTAGGAGGGGCATGCCATGTTTTCCCATGTGGTCGAGGGTAAATTGTATAGACCTTTTAAGATGCTCATAGAGTGGTGCGCTGGAGCCTTCAACGAATTTTACGTTTTCATCGAGGATGGTCATATCTCCAGTTTCTTTTATGTAATTGCAGACGGAAAGGATCATCCAGAGATGGTCGTCGCTGAAGAATTTCATCTTTTCCTTAACGTAACTCGGAAATTCCCCTTTACCTGTGAGGGGGAAGTAAACATGGTAGACTTTGCCGCTTTCGAACTGATTTTTGGCGAGGTCTAGGAGGCGTTGACGCACCCTTTTAGGCAGAGCGTGAACTACTCCTAAAGTGTCTTGGTTGCTGTCTCGGAAGCCCATTCCCCTTCCTAGGCCCGTTTCGTAAAGGGACACATATCGCGACCAATCGAAGGTGGTCTTGCACTGATACTGATTCCAAACGTTGACCACAGTGTCGAAATCTTCGTCAGGAGTATCCGCCTTGAAGTTGCCTATGTGCCGATCCCAAGACTCCCTTAGTCTTTTAAGCTCAGCCTCCACATTCGATCTTTCCCTATACTTGCGAATATGCTTCTTTGCCTCGGACTTTTCCTTTACTACGCCTAGAACGAAGATGATGGTTTCCGCCTCTCCAGGACCAAGCCTCATAGAATTGCTGGTAGCGGCTATGGGATTGCCTCCAAGGGCTCGCGAGTTAAAACATTTGCCCTTCTCGACGGCCAAAGGATTCAGCTCAGACCGGTAGCGTCCTATGAATTCTTCTCGATCGCAGTCGTATCCAGTAACTTTTCCACTGGAGGCGAAGAAAGCGTAACCTGTTCTGCGGGAGAAGAGGGAGTAGTAAACAGCGTCCTTCTCATAATCGGCTACAGCCACGTTTTGAATGTATTGAAGATCCTGTTGATCCGAAATGGCCTGCCATAGGCAGAACTCAGCGTAAGAAAAAACGGTTAGGTTTCTCTCTTCTCGTGAAACATTCTTCAAATTTAACATCCAAATTTCCAAGTTCTCATTTAAAGGCACAAAGTGAGTGGCTTCCGCTTCGATGCCTAGGTATGAGGAAGATATCTTCGTGTATCCTAAACCATGTCTGCACTCGTAGGATTTCAACTCCTTAGGTACGGGTTGCCATGTTGGAGACCAGTATTCGCCGGTTTTGTTGTCTCTTATGTAAAGGTATCTTCCGGGTCTATCCATGGGCAGATTGTTATATCTGTAGCGGAGTATTCTTCGGTCTCTGGGGTCTATGTGGAAACTGTATCCTCCTCCAGTGTTAGAAATCATGGCGCAATATTCGCTGTTGCTTAGGTAGTTTATCCACGGCTTTGGAGTGTCAGGTCTAATTATTACGTATTCTCTGTCATCACGTGAGAAGTGTCCATATTTCAAAACTTACACCATGCTTTTGAGGGAACACTAATCTAACTTTTTTGTTATTAAAGTTTATCGAATGCCTTAAATCCTTTTCAGTGTAAAACTTTAACATTGTTTTCCTCTAACCTTTTCCCTTATATAGGGTTACAAGGTAAATGGTAACTTCACATAAGGGTCTATGGAGAAAGCAAATTGGGCGGTTTAAAAATCTCAGTTTACTTCACGGCAAGGTGCGTATCACTAACTGACCGACTTATACGAAGTGCCCTTCGCATATCCCCCCGTTTAAAGCCAGAAATAGAAGCCTTATCTTTACTGCAGAAGTTAGCTGTCGATAAAGTCTACTTGGAAAGCTACCGATTCTTTCTACATGATGAACAAACACTGGAAAGGGTTAGGGACTTCTTTAAGGAAAGCGTGGAAGTGTCAGGCGGAGCGTGCCTAGGTGTTTCCAGCAGAAAGTTCGGAGACTTCGCCATTACTTGGTGGGGTGAAAGAAACCCCATGAGGACGGCGTGCATGTCAAGTGAAAAGACGTTGAAGGAACTAAAACAGATCATGGAAAGATCAGCGAAGGTTTTCGACGAGATACTAATTGATGACTTCTACTTCTCCGACTGCTTCTGTAATAGGTGTTTGGACAAATTTAACACTTCTAAGGGATATCGCCTCACCAGAAGGGAATTGGCGGAAAGACTCTTTCAATGCGAACAAAACGAGGATATTGCCTCAGACTGGATGGATTTTCATGCGAGCCTTCTTGAAGAAGCCTCAAAAAATTATGTGGTTAGCCCTGCGAAGGCAGTTAACCCCAAAGTAAAGGTAATCGTAAAGGTTCCTGAATGGTACGACCATTTCTATCTAAGGGGAATCGACCTCGAAAGGCTCCGCCCAATTTTCGACGGCATCTGGGTAGGCACAGAATCTAGAGAACTCACAGAAAGATACGGGTCCTACTTCATCTACAGATATGTAAAGAGCATATGGGGAGAAAAAACACTAGGAGCATGGTTTGACGCCGGAAGCGGAATCATATGGACCATAGCCCAAGATCCAGAAATTTTCGTTGAACAGGCAAGGATGAGTGTTTTAGCCGGAGCGCCTGAAATAACCCTTTTCTGCATGTCAAATCTAACGGAC
>JBBIVD010000090.1:0-965 GCA_037439925.1 Candidatus Bathyarchaeota archaeon | reverse complement strand
CGTAAAGCGAATTTTAGAAGAGATACCCGCTCTGAAAAAGCTGGCAAAGTTGATCGAGGGGACCCAACCCCTAGGAGTGCCTACCCCTAAGCCTAGGAATCCAAGGGCAACTTTCTCACCGGAAACATACCTATACGATATTCTAGGAATGATAGGCGTGCCCATAGAACCCGTGAACCCCCAAAAAGCCAAGGAACACTCTTCAGCCCTAATCACCGCCCACGGTGCCATTAAGTCCCTCATTGAAGACCTCTTGAAAAAGGGCGGAACACTAATTCTAACTTCTGAGGGAGCGCGGTTGCTAGTTCAACAAATGGATAAGAAGGATTTGAGCCTCTTAGGAATTTCCGCTGAAAATCCCATTAATGATAAAGCTTGGGCGCCGAATGCTGTTGCCTTCCTGCGCAACGGTGGTATACATCTAATTAATCACAGAAGTTTGTCTAAGGTTCCCGTCGGACCCTTGTTCAACTTCGTCAATGGTCAAACTATTCTGCAAGTTTTGGTGGACGGAGAAAAAATGCCTTTGGCGTTTGTGAAAGAGGCGGGCAACTCTAAAGTTTACGTGTTGCCCCTAACGGCTTTTCCGCCTTACCTAAAATATTATTACCCGTCCATGGTTAGACAACTATTAAGGGACATTGTTGGGCAAATCGTGGGAGTGACTATCAATGGTCCTTCAGATGTCTCTGTTTTCCCGTATAAAAACGGTATCATAGCTCTAGAAAATTTCAACAACACAGCTGTCAAAGTTAAAGTAACCGTCGACCCTTCGAAAATGGGAATAAGCGGACCCTTCAGAGTTAAAGATTCTTTCATAGAAAAAACCTTGCCCATCCAAGAAGAAAACGGGAAACTCCATTTCGAAACCCTGATTCAACCTCGATCCCTAAAGACCTTTAAGGTTGAAGGCGCTTAACGGAACCATCGACTCCTTAATATTCGCTCATTAAGCTGTCGACCCG
>JBBIVD010000089.1:689-5298 GCA_037439925.1 Candidatus Bathyarchaeota archaeon | reverse complement strand
TATACGCCTACGGCTTTAATGAAAGCTGGCTAGGAAGAAAAATCGACTCAGAAGCCATAAACGACCTAGTCGAACTAACCAAAAAATATGGAATATCTCCCATAGGTGACGGAGGCGAATACGAAACCCTAGTCCTTGACGCCCCCATTTTCAAAAAGAAAATTCAACTACTTCAAACGAAAAAAATTTGGGAAAACCAAGGCGGACACTTACTCGTGAAAAGGGCTAAACTTACGGAGAAGCGGTTAGAAAATGGTTCTCCTTAACGGTTTCAGAACATTAAACTCAATACATAAGTAAATCACATTTTTTCGTGCAAAAAATATTATTAGTCACACTGGCTACTTTCACTTAGTGAAATTGATGGCAAACATCACAGTAAGCATTCCAGAAGAATTAAAACGGGAGATGAAGCGCCTCAAACACGTGAACTGGAGCGAAGTTGCTAGGAAAGCCTTTGAAGAGAGGGTTCGCCGAGAAGAGATGAGGAAGGCAGCTGAAGGAATAGATAGGCTTCGCCAGTCAAGTCAGACTCCTGAATGGAGCGGCGCAAAGGAGATACGCAAATGGCGCGCATCCAAGTGATCGTAGTGGACTCATCCGTCGCCGTGAAGTGGTTTAGCCAAGAAGACAAGACCGCTGAGGCCTTAAGTTTAAGGAACTCCCATGTCGAGGGCACCGTGAACCTGGGGATTACTCCACTTCTCTACTGCGAGGTGGCGAATGCCTTACGCTATAAACCAGACTATGATGAAAAGAAACTCGCCAAGGCCCTTAGGTACTTGTTTAACTTGCACCTAAACGTCGCGCCAATAGACTTCAGTCTCTTATCTCGTGCCGGAGAAATAGCATATGATGGAGATGTTACCGTCTACGACGCCCTTCCAGTCGCACTGGCAAAAAGTCAAAAAACAGTTTGTATAACAGCAGATGAGGAAGCCCATTACCGCAAATTGAAGCCCAAAAACTATCCAATTGAACTGCTATGAGGCAACGATGTCTTCATAAGAATTTGACATATAAGGATTAGTATATTGTCACTATGTTCCTCGAATTTTCTCCAAGATTTTTCTTTCTGCAAATTTTGTTAATTGTTTAAGTTTTTCTTGGGTTTTCGCTTCTGCGGTCATTTTGATTTGGGGTAGGGTGTTTGAAGCCCTTATGAGGAACCAGCCGTCTGGTTCGATGACTTTCACTCCATCAATGGTAATGATATTGTATCCCATTTGTTTGAATTCTTCGGTTAATTTTTCCACGACTCCGAATTTCTTTTCGTCTGGGCAGTCGTAAACCTTAACAGGCGTCGACGGATATTTAGGAATGGAATTCACCATTTCAGAAAGTCTTTCATCTTTTTTCGATAGGAGTTCAGCCATTTTTAGACCTGCGTAAAGCGCGTCGTCGAATCCATACACGTCGGCGAAGTAGAAATGACTGCTGACTTCCCCTCCGAGAACTGCGTTTTCCTTGATCATTTCATCCATGATGTATGCGTGGCCCACACGGCTTACGATTGGAATCCCTCCATGGGCTTTTATGGTTTCGTCGACGCTTGAGGAGCAGCTGAGCTCATACAAAATTTTGGCTCCCTTGAGTTTCTCTAGGTAATATTTCGCAAAAATGATTAGGGTGACATCGCCAGGAATTATCCTTCCCTTATCGTCTATGAATAGGGCTCTGTCACCGTCTCCATCATAGCCTATGCCGAAATCGGCTTTCTCTTTCACCACGAGTTTCTTTAGTTCCCCCAAGGTTTCTTCGTTAGGCTCTGGAAGATGCGCGGGAAAATTGCCGTCAGGCTCATCGTTTATGGCAATAACTTCAAGCCCAGCATCTCTGAATATCTTGGAAATAATCCCTGAGCAAGCTCCGTTGCCCGTGTCTATGGCAACCTTTAACTTCCTTTCAATTTTTACTTTGCCTAGTGCAAAATTGGAATAATCGGCAACAGCCTCGCCGTATTTTTTTAGTTTGCCGCGAGAGCTAAGTTTAAACCGCTCATTAAATGCTATTTCCTGAACTTTCTCCATTCCCATGCTCTGCGCAATTAAGAAGCCCTTGTCTCGGCAGAGTTTGAATCCGTTCCAGTTTGGAGGATTATGGGAGGCAGTAACCATAGCGCCTCCGTCTTTGGCTTGGTGAACTATGGCAAAATAGAACACTGGGGTAGGCACGATTCCGATTTCTTGTATATGGCAGCCTGTGGAAAGCAGCCCCTCAATTAAGGCGTTTTCCAGAGTCTCTCCGCTGAGTCTAACGTCTCTTCCCACCACTAGTCTTTTTCCTTCTCCGCCAATGTATGTGCCAAAGGCTTTACCAATCTGCGTGGCTATGGCATCCGTAATGTCCTTACCGTAAATTCCTCGAATGTCATAGGCTCTGAATATGTTTTGAGGAATCGTCACGCTTTTTGCGCTCCAAACGCCAGATGTTTCAACATTAATTTTGAGGCCAGTAACAAATGTGATGTTGCATTGTATTAAATTTTCGAGGTAAAGCCCAGTCGCTTCATTTAATATTAAGGCTTTTATACGGCACGAAGGATTTCATACTGTATTTACGACTTCGAGGAAGGATTACGATGACTAAGTATGTTTTCGTGACGGGCGGCGTGCTGTCCTCCGTTGGAAAGGGCATTGTAACGTCGTCCGTCGGGAAGATGCTTCAGGTTAGGGGCTTCACGGTTACAGCCATAAAAATTGACCCCTACGTGAACGTGGACGCGGGCACCATGAACCCATACATTCATGGAGAAGTTTACGTGACGGATAACGGAGGAGAAACAGACCTAGACCTAGGCTGGTATGAAAGATTCCTTGATATAAACATTCAGAAAGAAAACAACATTACTACTGGACAAATTTATCGAGCTGTCATAGATAAGGAGCGCCGAGGAGACTTTCTCGGAAGATGCGTTCAAATCGTTCCGCATGTCACCGATGAGATTAAACAGAGAATCCGTTTGGTTGCAGGCGGATCGAAAGTTGATGTTGTCTTAACCGAGTGTGGAGGAACGGTTGGGGACATCGAGGGACTGCCGTTCCTTGAGGCCATTCGTCAAATGCGCCTAGAAGAAGGATTCGAAAATACCCTATACATACACGTAGCCCTCGTTCCAATTTTGGACGTCACTAGTGAAATGAAGACCAAGCCTCTTCAGCATAGCGTAAATGAGTTGAGGCGCATCGGCATTCAACCAGACATAATAGTTGCCCGATGCCAAAAAATGATCGACGCCGAAGCCCTTCGGAAAATAGCACTTTTCGGCACTATTCCTGAAAAGGCGGTGTTCTGCTCCTATAATGTGCCTTCTATTTATCAGGTTCCCCTAATCTTGGACGAGCAGACCATGGGCGATTACATTTGCACACGATTAAACTTGCCGAAACATAAGCCACAATGGAGCAAATGGAAACAGTTTGTGGATTCCATTACTAAACCGCAGTTTGAAGTTAAAATAGCGTTAATCGGCAAGTATGCGGCTCTAGAAGACAGCTATGTGAGCATGAATGAGGCGTTGCGGCATAGCGGCGCAGCGTGCAAAGCCAAAGTTTCCATCAACTACATAGAGGCTGAAACGCTGGAAAAGAAATCCGATGAAGCGGACGCTCTCAAGAATTATGATGGAATCTTCATTCCCTACGGCTTTGGACCCAGGGGCACCGAAGGAAAAATGAAGGCAATTCGTTACGCACGAGAAAACAACGTGCCTCTCTTAGGCATATGCTACGGTTTCCAGTTAGCGGTCGTGGAATTCGCCCGCAACGTTTGCAAACTGAAAGATGCGAACAGCACGGAAATTGATCCGAAAACTCCTCATCCCGTTATCGACCTCATGCCTGAACAGCGGAACATAGAATACAAGGGAGCGACCATGCGTTTAGGCGCTCAAAAAATCATAATTAAGGAGGGAACGCTGGCGCATAGGCTCTATGGCACAACAGAAATTCTTGAACGTCATCGCCACCGATGGGAAGTCAACCCAGATTATTGGAGCACCTTGGAAAAACATGGATTAGTTTTCTCTGGAAAAAGCCCAGACGGAAAAAGAATAGAAATTCTGGAATTGCCCGATAAATTCTTCTTTTTCGCATCGCAGTTTCATGGAGAATTTAAAAGTCGACCTGGACGACCCGACCCAGAATATTACGGCTTCGTTAAAGCATGCCTAGATAAGAAGCTCGGTAAAACTAAGCCTGAGTTTTAGCGGAGAAATCATCTCGAGGATTTATTGTCTCCCTAAAATATTTTAAAGTCAGACGATAGAGTCTGTGCTAAGCACGTTATTTCGGAGTCTCGAATATGATTGCTCTGCAGTGCAGCCGTTGTTCAGCGGTCTTTGAACCTTTTCCTCCTAGAAGTAAATGCGAAAAATGTGGGGGGCTCCTAGAATACGCATACGATTCTGGGCGTTTGAAAGAAGTTAAACTCGCTGGCTCCCTTTCGTTTTGGAGATATAAACCGCTGCTTCCAGAAATTAAAAAAGCGGTCACCATGGGGGAAGGCGGAACGCCTCTACATAAGGCTGAACGCCTAACCAAAAAAATCGGGTTAAAAGCATTGTTTTTGAAGGATGAAACTCAGAATCCAACGAATTCTTTTAGGGACA
>JBBIVD010000089.1:259-679 GCA_037439925.1 Candidatus Bathyarchaeota archaeon | reverse complement strand
GGCGCTCATGGTTTCCAACGCCTTAGACTTAGGACACGAATTCCTAGTCTGCGCCTCAAACGGGAATCTAGGCGCCTCATTGGCTGCCTACTGCGCAAAATCAGGCTTAGTCTGCCACGTGATAGTGCCGAAAACCGTTGATATAGGCAAGTTAGCCCAAATGCTAATCTACGATGCCATCATCGAAGAACACGGGGAAACCGTGGACGAATCCATAGAGCACGCCGAAGCTTTGGCGAAGGAAACAGGCTGGTATCAAGCCGCCGCCGAACTTAATCCGCTAACAATTGAAGCCCAGAAAACCATTGCCTACGAAACCGTGGAACAATTCGGCGTGCCAGACTGGTTCATAACCCCGATGGGAAGCGGAGGAACCTTATACTCCATATGGAAAGGCTTCAAAGAAATGCAAGCCTTAGG
>JBBIVD010000089.1:0-242 GCA_037439925.1 Candidatus Bathyarchaeota archaeon | reverse complement strand
GCATGACTGAAAAAACGCCGAAAATGGCGGGCGTCCAAGCTCACGGATGCTCACCCATCGTTAACGCATACCTAAAAAATAGGTTGGAACCGCTAGCTGTTCCTAAGCCGTCCACCCACGCCTTAGGAATCCTCGTAGGAAACCCGTTAAACGGAGCGTGGGCGCTCAAAGCGATAAAAGAATCAAGAGGAGTCGCCGTTTCAGTGCAAGACCCAGAAATCCTCACAGCCGAACAGGAAATA
>JBBIVD010000088.1:4897-5379 GCA_037439925.1 Candidatus Bathyarchaeota archaeon | reverse complement strand
TCCACTTCTTCTGAAACGAACACCCTATCTGAGAACTTCACCGTCGCTTCTATTGGACATTTTTGTGCATACATAAGAGAAAACATGTTATTAGTGTCTGGCAAAACTTTTTAGGTTGTTGGAGCGATTCTTTAAAGGGTGTGTTTATATGCCCAAGGTTGAGCCGAAGGTTAAAATTGAGAACGTGGTTGCTTCCGCCACCTTGAGGCATGGAATCGATTTAAGCGCTGTGGTTAAGGCTTTTCCCGACGTCGAATATCGTCCAGAAGAGTTTCCAGGCTTAGTTTTTCGGCTTAAGCGACCCAAAACGGCTACGTTAATTTTCGGTTCGGGCAAGATGGTTTGCACTGGAGCGACTTCGGAGAGGGAGGCGAGAAGAGCCTTAGCGAAAGTTGTTGCAAGGCTTAGGAGCGCAGGTATGATAATTAGAGGCAAACAGGAAATTAAGGTGCAGAACGTGGTCGCTTCTGCCAGCCTCAGCG
>JBBIVD010000088.1:0-4858 GCA_037439925.1 Candidatus Bathyarchaeota archaeon | reverse complement strand
GTGGAAAAATACTTTACGAGCCTGAGCAGTTTCCAGGCTTAATATATCGGATGAACGACCCAAAAGTTGTAATCCTGCTTTTTGCCAGTGGAAAGCTTGTCTGCACGGGCGCTAAAAAAGAGGACGAGGTTTACGAGGCGGTTGAAAAGCTTCATCAAAGACTGGAGGAAATGGGACAAATACATTACACTTAGGCTTAAGCTTAGGCTTATTATGGGGTGGGATAATCGATGGTTTTGCCTGGAAAAATTTTCAAGCTTAAAGAGGCTTTGCCGTTCACCACTTTAACAGAGAAACTTCGAGGATACCGAGTGGCGGAAGAGTTCGCTGAAGGCCCATATAAATTCGACCTCGTCACGGAAATCACTAACCTAAGCCAGAATGAAAAGAGCCTTACGGGCTTGTATTCCCATGACACAGTCGCCTACGTCTATCATCGTGGTAAAAGGGCTCCCATGCCACGAACCACAGAAGCCGTGTTCAACTTCACCGTCAGAGAAGGCGATATTCTCCTTTCAGTTTTGCAGGAGAAGTGGACAGCGGGAAGAATAGCCAACGAGTTCAGCAGAATTCTCTTTGAAAGGAAGGGGCAAATCCTAGAGGCAGAGATTCCTCCAGAGGCTTTGCGTTCCTTCCATGAGGAAAATCCCGAAGGCACGAAGGTCACTTTCTTCGAGGGGATGGGCATTCCCAACGTTGACAAGCTTTCGTTGTATGGTCCAGACCTCATTGAAACTGACCTCTTCGACGAGTACGCTTCAAGGGGCAACCTTTGGTACATAGTGATGACTTCTAGGAAGTATGGGCATGTGGTGGGCATAACTCGAAACGCTATCGTCGTCATATTCAACAAGGTTACGCCTAAGGAGTACATTGACTACGTCTCAGCCGAAATATTTCCTCTTATAGTGTAAGGCAACAAAAACGAAAAACAATTTATATTTAGTCTCTAGTTTATGCTTTGAGGTTTAAGCCTTTGATTTCGGCGTGCGTCCTAATAAGGTCGAAACGCGGAGAATTCGACGAAGTCGTTAAGAGAATTAAGCAGTTCAATGTGGTCAAAAGGATATTTCCAGTTTTAGGCAGGTTCGACGTTGTGGTAGACGTAGAAGCTCCAGACCAGATAAGCCTAGGAAACGCCATACTCAGAATGGGAAAAATAGCGGGCGTAGTTTTCACAGAAACCCTCGTTGAAGTTCAATAATGAGGAGGAAAACTAGACTTGCTCAACGCATGCATCCTACTAAAAGTGGAGCCGACCAAGGCGGACACGGTTCTAGATGCCATCAAAAAAATGGAGGGCGTAAGGAAAGCCTACTTCACTTACGGAAGATTCGACATAGTCACGTTCCTAGAAGCCGAAGACTACAAGGCTTTAAGGAAGACCACCAGCAAAATAAACGCCATCGAAGGCGTAAGAAGCACAGAAACACTAGTCGAAGCCTAAACCTAAAGAATTTCCGAAACTTTTCTTTCAATCTCCTCCTTCTCTGGAAAGCCCATTTGACGGGCTTTTTCCACTCCGCCCTTAAAGTAGAGAAGGGCTGGAACGCTCATGACATTGTGGTTAGCCCACCTTTTAGTTGTTGCGATATCCATTTCATAAACGTAAATGTGTTCCAGAAACCTTCCAGAGGCTTCCCTTAATCTAGATTTTAACGCTTTACACAAGGGGCAGCTAGGGGAAGTGAAAACTACGACTACGGGCTTGTTTGATTTTAGGACTAGGTCTTCAAAATCGTGGTCTTCCACTTTTCTGAAACTGACGGCTTCTTAGTTTCCTTTGCCGAGCAGAGCTCTCTTAATCTTAGCGAGTACGCCCTCATATTTTTTGTAGGCTAATGCATAGCCTAAATCAAGTTTTTTCTCGATGTCGGGAACGCCGACTTTCCGCGGGTCATAGGTTACAATAAGTTTTTTCATGAGGAAGTTCACGCGGGCGTCCTTAACGCCTTCAAGCTTCCTCAGTTCCTTCTCAATTGTTAACGCACAAGTTGGGCAGTCCATATTCACGATGGGAATAGTTCTGCGGCGGTATTCCTCTTCCATTTTTTCACCGAATGCACGTGCAACCTTTTAGGATGGAGTGAAACGTCTGAGTAGCAGTGAGTTGGTGACTACTGTGACTGAGCTTGACGCCATAGCAGCCCCAGCATAAATCGGATGCATTAATATTCCGAAAGGAGTTAGGACGCCTGCGGCTATGGGTATGAAAGCCACATTGTAGAAGAAAGCCCAGAAAAGGTTCTGCTTAATCTTGCTAACCGTCTTTTTGCTCAACTGGATGGCGGTGACTACGTCCATTAGGTCGTCTTTAATTAGGACTATTCCGCCCGTTTCTAGGGCTACGTCTGTTCCGCCCCCTATGGCGATGCCTACGTCCGATTGGGCTAATGCGGGAGCGTCGTTTATTCCATCTCCAACCATGGCGACAATTTTGCCTTCCCGCTGCAACTTCCTAATCTCTTCGGCTTTGTCTTGAGGCAGAACCTCGGCGAGGTAACGGTCAACGCCCGCCTTTTTGGCTATGGCTGCCGCAGTGCGTTTATTATCTCCTGTAAGCATGATAACCTCTAAGCCCATTTCTCTTAGCCTTTTAACAGCTTCAGCCGCATTAGGTTTTAGGGTGTCTGCTACGGCTATTATTCCCTTCACTCTTTTTTCCACGGCTACAAACGACAGAGTTTTACCTTCGTCGAAGAGTTTGCTAGCCTTTTTCTCAAGCTTTTCGCTCACAAAGATGCCTTCGCCTTTCATCAGTTTCAGTGTGCCCAGGACTATTTGTTTGCCTTCAACTTTAGCTTTAACGCCTTGACCAGCGATGGCTTCGAATTCGGTGGGCTCGGCGAGTTCTATTCCCTTTTCTTTAGCCTTTTCCACTACGGCCATGCCGATGGGATGCTCAGAATGCTTCTCCACGGAAGCCGCTAGATAGAGCAGTTCGTCTTCGCTCACGCCTTCCTCGGTGACTATGTCATTTACGGACGGCTCCCCCTTAGTAAGCGTGCCAGTTTTGTCGAAGACTATGGCATTAAGCCTATGAGCCTTCTCCAAGTGTTCTCCACCCTTAATTAGTATGCCGTTCTCCGCTCCTTTTCCTGTGCCAACCATGATAGCCGTCGGCGTTGCTATGCCTAGGGCGCATGGACATGCAATGATCAGAACAGAAATGAAGGTGGCTAAGGCGAAGGTGAAGCCCCTTCCCTCTAGGAAATACCAGAATAGAAATGAGACCACGGCTGCGGCGAAGACTGCTGGCACGAAATACGAGGACACAACGTCGGCTAGTCTCTGAATTGGCGCTCTGGCTACTTGGGCTTCTTCCACGAACCTAATGATCTGAGAAAGAGTTGTGTCCGCTCCGACTTTAGTTGCCTTTAACTTCAGCATTCCAGCCTTGTTTATCGTTGCGCCGATAACTTCGTCGCCAACCTTCTTCTCGACAGGAATGCTCTCGCCAGTAATCATTTTCTCATCAACAGTGGAATGACCTCCTACGACTATGCCGTCAACAGGTATTTTCTCTCCAGGCTTAACTACTATTATGTCTCCAACTTGCACCTGCTCCATGGGAACTTCCTCTTCAACCCCATCCCTAATCACTCTAGCCAAAGAGGGCTGAAGCTCCATGAGTTTTCTCACGGCCTCCGAGGCTTTTCCCTTGGCGATGTCTTCCAGTAGTTTGCCGACTAATACGAGCGCTATGATCATGGCGGCTGTGTCAAAATAGACCTCTGAGTCGGGGAAAAAGCCTGGGAAAAAAGTGACCATGGTGCTGTAGAGCCAAGCTGAGGTCGTGCCCGTGGCAATGAGCGTGTCCATGTTAGCCGCTCTATTCTTAACGGCGTCGAAAGTTCCCTTGTAATATCTCCATCCCGCAACGAATTGAACGGGCGTAGCGAACAGGAAAAGCCACAAATTATTTGGCAGGAAGGGCAGAATTTTCACAAAGCTGAATGCGAGGGTTAGGATCCCTAGGGCTAAGCTGAAGGCTACCATAATTTTTAGGTTTCGAATTTCAGCTTCGGGCTTAAGGAAAGTTCTCATGCAACTTTCGCTGCAGAAATAGTAAATTCTGCCCCTAACTTCAGCTTTGAACTGCGCCTTCGCCTCGTCTACATACATTCCGCAAATAGGATCCTTAGCCACTCGACAGTCACTTCCACGTAGACCTTTCCGACCCGAGTTCTTTAACCTTCTCTCCACACGCTCATTTTCAGGTTGGGCTAAATGTTTTTATAGCCTGATTATATGCATTCCTTCTCCGTAATCGGGTTAAGCATACATTGAACGTTCATTGAAGTTTGGAACGGCTTCGACATGAAAGGAAAAAGGCTGGGCTTAGGACTAGTCGGATGCGGTGCCATAGGCACGGTCTTAGCCCACGCCATAGACGAGGGAAAAGCAGGCGACTCTCAGCTGGTCTATGTCTACGACTTAATACTGAGTAAATCCGAAAAACTCGCCAGCGAATTGTCCCATAAGCCAAAAATCGCCAAGGATTTCAGTGAGCTAATTGAATGCGAGGACATAGACCTAATCATAGAGGCGGCGTCCCAAAACGCCGTTAGACAATACGCCCTAAAAGCCCTAAAAGCTGGAAAAGACCTTATGGTTATGAGCGTAGGCGCCTTAGTTGACAGCGACTTGACCAACGCAATTAGGAGTTTCATAAAGGGCACGCAAAGGAAAGTTTACATTCCTTCAGGAGCCATAGCGGGCCTAGATGGGCTGAAGGCGGCCGCCATAAACAAGATAGACGAAGTCCTCCTAAGAACTAGGAAGCCGCCTAATGGGCTGAAAGGCGCTCCCTACATCGAAGAAAAAAGGATAGACCTAAACACCATAAAGGAGCCTA
>JBBIVD010000087.1:3321-5530 GCA_037439925.1 Candidatus Bathyarchaeota archaeon | reverse complement strand
AACGCTACGGGTATGCCTTGGTTGACGGAGCCCGTGTGGAGGTGGCTAACTACGCCGTTGAACCCAGCTGCATTTTTATGGGTCGGGGTAAACATCCCCTGAGGGGACGCTGGAAAGAGGGCCCTCGTGATGAGGACATTGAGCTTAATCTTTCGCCCGATGCCCCTAAGCCGCCTGGAAACTGGAAGGCCATAGTTTGGCAGCCTGACTCCATGTGGATCGCTAGATGGCAGGACAAACTCACCGGTAAGATGAAGTATGTCTGGTTTTCCGAATCCAGCGTTTTAAAGCAGAAGAAAGACATTGAGAAGTTTGACAAGGCGAAAGAACTACGCCATAACCTTGCACGAGTTCAAAGGCACATCTGGAGGAACCTCGATGCCGAAGATGAGAGGCGGAGGAAGGCGGCTACTGTCTGTTTCCTTATTGATAAGCTTAAGATTAGGGTTGGCGACGAGAAGGACCCCGACGAAGCGGACACGGTTGGCGCTTCAACTCTGAGGCGGGAGCATATTC
The DNA here is from genome assembly GCA_037439925.1 of Candidatus Bathyarchaeota archaeon. Taxonomy (GTDB): domain Archaea; phylum Thermoproteota; class Bathyarchaeia; order Bathyarchaeales; family Bathyarchaeaceae; genus JBBIVD01. The sequence continues at coordinate 5,014 of JBBIVD010000087.1, read as the reverse complement.
ATTTTAACGGCGACGGCACGGTAACCTTCGACTTCCTCGGAAAGGACTCTGTGCCCCATGTCTTCAGGGTGGAACTTCCAGACAAAGTTGTCAGAAACCTCAAGGAGTTCGCGGCTAACGCGAAATCCGTTCTTTTCGATGGCGTCACCTCAAAACAAGTAAGCGAGCTCTTAGACGAAGTCATGAAGGGACTTTCAGCGAAGGTTTTTCGCACATGCTATGCGTCCGAAGCCGCCGAAACAAAGCTAAAAAAGGCTTCTGTTAAACGCGAAGACTGTGAACATGTGAAGAAATACGCTGCAACAAGGGCGAATCTCGAAGCGGCTAAGGTGTGCAACCATAGGCGCACAATCCCGAAGACTTGGAAATCGTCATTAGAAAAAAAGAGCGCCCAGCTTAAGCTTAGAAAAGAGAGGGCGAAGGAAATTCAGAATAAGCTGAAACAGAGAATAAAGGAGCTGGAGGAAAAATATAGGGATAAACTAGCGAAGCGGAATGTGAAGTTAAAGGCGATGGAGGAAAGGCTTGAGGCTTATCGGCAAAAACTCACAGAGAAGAAGCCTAAAGGGAAAGCCCTCAGAGCCTTGAGGAGACGCATTCGCCTTCAGCGAGAGGCCATAGCACGTCAAAAGCAGTTCATAAGAAAAATGAAAGCCAAGCATGCGGAGCACATGAAAAAGCTGAGGCAGAGACTGAACAGTCGCTTGCAACGTGATGAAGAGGCTATAGCAAAGCTAGCCGTCAAGATAAGGATTCAGAGGGAGACCAAGGATTACAACCTCTCAACGTCGTTGAAAAGCTATATTGACCCTCGAATCTATTACGAATGGGGAAAAGAAATCGATTACGACTGGAAGCGATACTATCCGAAGGCGCTACAAAGAAAGTTCAGCTGGGTTGAAACCTACAGGAACAATTAGAAAACGAATAAAAATGAATCCGTGAGCCATGGAGTTTAAGAGCGGAATGAAAGCTCATCGTGGAAAAGGCATGGACAGACATGGAGATAAGAGTCTGTTTTTCTTTGGCTTGGTTAGTTTTTTGTGGTTCATATTTCGAACTGGCACGAAACCGTCGAGAATAGTTTATCCTTGCCAACGAGCAGCTTTAGCCAATAGTTTAATGCTACTGAGCTCTTCTGTATTAATTCCACTAACTACGGTTTTGGCGAAAACGAGAAAGTTCTTATCATATAAAAAAGGAATAACTTTAGCACTACTTATTTTTATGGCGAGCATAGTTATGAGCAGCGGTGCACAACTCTTGAAAAATTTACAGTTCGCTGGAGCGGTTGATTCTAACCAGGAAATCCAATTAACACTTGAACCGAGAAACGCGACGGTTTTTCCAGCCTCGCAAATTTATGTTGCGAATGGTAATAAATCTGTGGACATGCTTGTTAGAGAACTCCTAAATCTCATGGGTGAACATGGCCTGCTTTTCTATAAGTCGAATACGGAGGGAAAGAATCAGGGTTCGGAGGGATTAATCGCCAAGGACGACGTAGTTATTATAAAAGTGAATTCTCAATGGAACGAGAGGGGAGGCACAAACACCGACCTGTTGAAGGCGATAATTGAGGCAATCGTGAATCATCCCGACGGCTTCAATGGAGAAATCGTGGTAGCCGACAACGGGCAAGCCCAATATGGAGCCTTCGGAAGTGGCGGAAGCCTCGACTGGCAGAACAACA
>JBBIVD010000087.1:0-3290 GCA_037439925.1 Candidatus Bathyarchaeota archaeon | reverse complement strand
ATGTTCTCAGGCTCTTACAAGGTTTCAACTTACCTCTGGGACGAGATTACCCTTAAAAGCGTAGGCGAATACTCCGAAGGAGACATGGACGACGGATACATCGTTAACCAGACGGCTAATCCAACGACGGGAATAAAAGTTTCGTACCCGAAGTTCAAGACAAAGTTCGGCACGTACATCAGTTTCAAAAAAGGAGTGTGGAACCCTGAGACAAATTCCTACGACAATGCGAAGCTCAAAGTAATTAATATGCCAGTTTTGAAGTCGCACTTCATCTACGGAGTCACAGCTTGCGTAAAGCATTACATGGGAGTAACATCTGACAAGCTGACAGCGCACAACGCCCATAATAGTATCGGCAGCGGCGGCATGGGAACCGAGATGGTTGAGACGAAAATGCCGATTCTGAACATACTTGATGCAATCTGGATAAACGCTAATCCAGGCGGAGGACCTGAAACATCCTACGCTGAAGCCGCAAGAGTAAATGTTATCATGGCGAGCACGGACCCGGTGGCTCTCGACTACTGGGCTGCCAAGCACGTGCTTATGCAAGCCGCTCAAATTCTAGGCTTTAGAAATCTAGCCTCCATAAATCCCGATAACACGGCATCAAACTCTTTCGGAAAATGGTTAAGATTGTCCATGCAAGAGATACAGAAGGCGGGATATCAAGCCACAGCAAACGAGGACCAAATGAATGTTTATGTGACCAGCTTATCCACGGCTGTAAATGGCACTCAGCCCCAAACCCGAGAGGCGAAGGATATTTTCATAATCACAACATTCATCATCGCCGTGGTGATTTTAGGCATTGTAGCCTTCCGTTATCTTAGAAAGAGAAGAGAAAATAAAGAGTAACAGAAATGAAAAACTTCAGATACTTTGACTAAGGTGTATAGCCTGCTTAAGATGGTGGCGGCTTAATGAAATATAGGATTTTTGGGAAAACCAATTGGGAAGTCAGCGAGATTGGTTTGGGCACATGGGCGTTGGGCGGGGATTGGGGGCACGTAAACGAAAGCGAAGCCATAGAAGTTTTGCAAAAAGCCATTGAAAAGGGCATCAATTTTTTCGATACGGCGGACGTCTACGGAGACGGAAGGAGCGAGCAATTGATTGGACGAGTTTTGAAAAACACGGGACGGAAAGTTTATGTTGCCACAAAATTTGGTCGAAGATTAAATCCCCACTTCAGCTCAGGATACACCAAAGAAAATCTTGAAAGCTTCTTAGACCGCTCCTTAAGAAACCTCGACGTCGATACTATTGACTTGATTCAGCTGCACTGCCCGCCCACGGACGTATATTATAGGCTTGATGTTTTCGAAGCATTGGACAATTTTGTTGATCAAGGGAAAATTCGGTATTATGGTGTTAGCGTTGAACGGGTCGAGGAAGGTCTCAAAGCTATTGAATACCCAGGGGTCATAAGCATACAAATAGTGTTCAATTTGTTTAGACAAAGACCAGCAGAATTGCTTTTTGACCAATGCAAAAATAAAAACGTTGCAGTCATTGCCAGAGTTCCCTTGGCCAGCGGACTTTTGACGGGAAAAATGACTCCGGAGACAAAATTTCCTGAAAACGACCACAGAAACTATAATCGAGAAGGAAAAGCCTTCGACGTAGGCGAAACTTTCGCTGGAGTAGACTTTAACACGGGGCTCAAGGCAGTTGAGGAGCTAAAACGAATAAAACCCGAAAACATTACTCTTGCACAAATGGCACTAAAATGGATATTAATGCATAATGAAGTAAGCTGCGTCATTCCAGGGGCGAAAAATACGAAACAGCTTGAGGAGAACATTAGCGCAAGTGAATTGGCAGACCTTAACCCAGACGTTTTAAAAGGTATCAAAAATATTTATGAGAAGTTCATTAAGCCTTCAGTGCATCATAGATGGTAAAATGGCTTTCTAAAAGCAAGGCGAATAGTGCGAGACTCGAATATGATTCCCTATTTTCAAGCCAAAAACTTTAGAAGCATTTCCCTGGTTTACAGATAATTCGAGAAAGTTACTGCTGCCAATTATGGCTAGCGGCGATCGCTTAGGGACCTCACCGTACGCTGAACAAAGTTTTAGTTTTAGAGTCTTGTTTCCTACTTTGACTTGGAGAAAATTTCCTTCGCTTATGCCCATGTCTTTAAGGTCCCTTTCTGAAACGTTTGTGACGGCGTTTCCGAAGTCATCTACATGCATGATTTCTCCGAATAATTCGCCCTCTTTAAGATGCGGCTTTGCGAATTCCGGCATAGCATAATCATGAATTTCTGGTCCAAACTTTTGTGGATGAACCCCTTTTGCTAGGTGGGCGGCGGCGCAACTGAAAATGTCACGCCCATGAAATGTCCTAGAAATTTTTGTAAGCATGTACCCTCGGCTAGTAATGTGGTAGGCGTGGAGTATTCCCTCTTTTCGGGCGGACAGTATTAGAAGTCCGTTGTCGGGTCCCACGTAGAAGGAGCGATTAGTCTGAACAATTATCGGCCGCCGCTTTGTTCCAACCCCTGGGTCTACAACTGCCACATGAATTGTTCCCGCTGGAAAGTATGGCGCTGCTGATGCTAGTATGAAGGCGCCCATGCGTACGTCGAATTTTCTTATTTCGTGGCTTATGTCTACTATAGTCGCTTCAGGGCATATGGAGAGGATTACCGCCTTCATCTCCGCCATGTACGGGTCTCTTAACCCGAAGTCCGAAAGAAGAGTTATGATCGGCAAGACTCGCTCACTCTTATGAATGATGTTACATAAAATTTAATAAAGGGTCAACTTATGTTTTTAGTCCATAACCCCAAAATGGAAGGAGCGTTTCAAGTTGAACGAAAAGAAACAGCTCATGATGGTGCCTGGACCGACGAACGTTCCAGACCGCGTAATGCAAGCCATGCTTAAGCCCATGATTAACCATAGGGGACCGGAGTTCCACGCCCTACATGAGAGCATAACGGAAAATCTAAAATACGTTTTTCAAACTAAGGGCGACGTCTTCCCCTTAACGGCTTCAGGCACAGGCGGCGTAGAATGCGCAGTAAACAATACAATCAGCCCAGGAGACAAAGTGATCGTTCCCGTGTTCGGATCCTTCAGCGGAAGACTAAAAGAAAAGATTGTCCGCCGCGGCGGAGAAGCCGTTAATGTGCCGTTAAAATTAGGCGAAGGCCCTACGGCGGAGCAAATAGCGCAAGCCGTCGATAAGGAAAAAGACGTTAAGGCTATAGCCGTTCTTTACAATGAAACGTCTACGGGCGTGACGGTTCGGGACATCCCAAAAATTGGAGAAAT
>JBBIVD010000086.1:0-5599 GCA_037439925.1 Candidatus Bathyarchaeota archaeon | reverse complement strand
CAATAGAAGCGACGGTGAAGTTCTCAGATAGGGTGTTCGTTTCAGAAGAAGTGGAAAAGGCTAGAAGACTGGGAAGAAAGCAAATTCATTTAAGGATTAGGGAAAATGCCAGCTTTCAACCATTCCTTTAGGAGTTTCAGATTTTTCCTTTCCGTATCGGCAGAGGGGCTTTGTTAAGTGCCTTTGGGATCGTGGAGGCGTAACATAGAGTCCCTCCTTAAGGGAACGCTCGCCTTCTAGGGCTATTTTATTCAGGTTCGAGGAGCGGAAACCGCATTTGTCGCATCTAAAGCCCTTATCTTTTCCCATGGACTTCATTCTCTTACCGCATTTTGGACATAAGGGGTTGTGAAAAACAATTTTTGGCGCCAACTTTATGATTCGAATTTTCTCCAAGTTAATGGTCATGGGATGCTTCATCGAAGCTGGTCGAACGCCGCCGTAAGCCTCCACGAAGTCGCCGACGATCAGACTTTTAGCGACCTTTCGAAGATTTCCCGTAGGCTCGTAAGCCGCGCAGTCCACACAACCACTTTCATCCGTAACCGAAAAAATAACGTGGCTTCCAGTAATAACTCTGGGCTGCGTGTCCACGAACCCTTCTACAATAACGGGGTTAAAGGGCTGAACTTCACTTATCGACTTAACCTTCCTTAAGTGAGCGTCGGTCCCGTGGTTAGTGCGGAAAATCACCCACCGCTCAATTTCTTCAAGTGAGCGAACTAAGCTGTGTGCCTTCTTAACTATTTCAGGGGTTTCCCCTCGAATTCCGTAAAGAATCGGGTCTAGACCACGGGGCGTTATTAAAATTCGACCCGTCTCAAAATCAACGTTATTGAAGGTTTGAGGCTGCGTTTTTTCATTCATCTCCAAAATGGATGCGGCTTCCACCATCCGAGGTTTTCCACGGTTTTCGGGCTTACGATAGGCTATAATCTCAAAGGTGTAGTCCTCTTCTAGGGTTTCGCCGATAGCGGCTAAGCCGCCTATGATGCCTCGACCATGCTTAAAACCAACTGCTTCGCACCTAAATTTTTTGATAAGCTTTAGGGCTTCCTTCATTTTTACTATGCCCTGAATTGTGCTCTTAGCGAAGGCTTTAACCTTCTCGGGTACTTCGCCGAAAAGGAAAACGGCGCCTGGATCTGTGCCAGAATACTCTAAATCAGCATTTTCCTCGATCTTGTCCACTACGGTTTCCATAACTTCTTCGATAATGGTTTTAGGGCATGTAATTCTTAAACAAAGGGCTCCGTTGCCTCGGGTCTTCCAGGGCACGTTGGGGTTAAGCCGAATAAGGTTTGGATAGTCAATGAATGATGCGCCCATTTTTAGAAGTTTTTCTACAAGGAGAGCGGCTATATAGGTGGTGCATCCCATTCTAGGCGAGTCCGTGTCGTCGAACCCAATGTGCATTTTAACAGTTTCAGGAGTCCCTTCTTTAAGCGTCAATACGCTCCATTCCTTTTATTTGAGAGTAACAAATTAGAAACTTTAGGGACTTAGCAAATAACACTTGTTCTAAAAATATAAAGAAGGGAGGTTTATGTCTCTTCGATGACGATCATTGTTAACGTGGACCTAACCCTGTTTAGGCGTCGTATGTGCCACGTCACGATTTCCTTGAGTTTGTCCATGGAGTCAGCCCTGACCTTAGCGATTATGTCGTAAACGCCGTAAACGCTGTAGGCTTCTTCTACTCCGTTAATCTTCCTGATAGCGGCAAGGACGTCTTCCAATGTGCCTATTTCCGTGTTTATCAGCACAAAAGCGACAGGCATATAATTTCCCTCCTCCAATTTAACCTATGATGTGTTGAACACTGCTAAAAATACTTTTGGTATAACAAGTATTTGGAAGGGAGGCAGATGGTGAAAGAAGATGCGTTAACGAGCAGGGAAATGCGAGCCCTAGAAATAAACGCCGAATACTTCGGAGTTTCAAGGCTTCAAATGATGGAAAACGCTGGAAAAAGAATAGCAGATGAGATAGCTTCACGATTTAAGCCTAACAAGGCGAAAATAGCTGTTTTCTGTGGTTTAGGCGGAAACGGAGGAGACGGCTTCGCGGCGGCACGCCACCTCGCATGTCTAGGCTTTAAGGTCGAGGTTATACTCGCTGGAAAAGGCGTGAACATTAGGGATGAAGAAGCCCGAAAAAATTGGCTCGCCCTCCAACCTTTAAAGGGCGTAATAACCATAAATGAGGCCTATGATTCTTCGCTTATTCCAGAAGTTAAAGCTGACGTTGTTGTTGACGCTCTGCTCGGAATCGGCTTAAAGGGAGCCTTACGTCCTCCGATTTTGGAAATGGTGAAAAAAATCAATAAGATGAAAGCTTTCCGTGTTTCTGTGGACATACCTACTGGACTTGATTCCGATTCAGGCGAGGTTTTAGGCGACGCTGTGAATGCTGACTTAACCGTTACCTTTCACAAGGCAAAAGCAGGATTGCTGAAAGCGAAGGAGCATGTTGGAGAGTTAGCCATAAAGGACATAGGTGTGCCTTCTGAAATTGAAAAGTTTGCAGGTCCAGGCGACGTAACCATAGTTGTCAAGCCTCGTCCACCAGAAGCCCATAAAGGCCATTTCGGCAGGCTCCTAGTAATTGGGGGAAGCGAAATCTACTCTGGAGCTCCAGCCCTGGTAGCCTTAGCCGCCCTTCGGGCTGGCGTTGACTTAGCCTACGTTGCGGCGCCTGAAAGAACAGCTTACGCCATAGCCTCAATGTCGCCTAACCTAATTACTTTGAAACTTGAGGGCGATCACCTCAGCCTTGATAACCTGCCTTTCATTAAGAACTATTTGAAGTCGTCAACCGCTGTTGTTGTTGGTCCTGGCTTAGGTCTTCACAAGGAGACCAAGGAAGCCGTGGAAGAACTTTTGCGATCAATGGAGAAAAACGGTAGAGTTCCAATGCTTTTAGACGCTGATGGGCTTAAGGCTTTCGCCGAATTCAAGCGGAAAGTAGGCCCTCCACTCGTTTTAACGCCCCACGCAGGAGAATATCAATTATTAACTGGGAGGACTTTGCCTCAAAGCCTAGAGGAACGTGCTTTAGAATTGAGGAAAACAGCTGAGGAGCTTGGCGCCATTATACTCTTGAAGGGACATGTGGACTTAATCTCCGACGGTGAGCGAGTTAAGTTCAACTTTACGGGTAATCCTGGCATGACGGTCGGCGGAACTGGCGACGTTCTCTCTGGAATTGTCGGCGCTCTTTTGGCGCAGGGCGTTAATCCCTTTGAGGCAAGCGTAGCTGGAGCCTTCATCAATGGCGCTGCTGGAGACTTTGTTCAAAGCGAGAAAGGCTTTCACATGGTTCCCACTGATCTTTTAGATTGGATTCCTAGGGTTATGGACGACCCTATGTCGCACGTAAAATTGCGGAGAGCTCAACATGTCTAGGGCGGCTTGGTTTTCTAGGGCTCTGTCGGCTAAGCTTTATGTTTACCATCTTGGGCAGGACGACCCCAAGAAGTGTACAGCCCTTAAGCTTGGAAGATTTGGATTATCTAAGCTTCTGTATCGTATTAGGGACATTCCGCTCGGAGCCATAGTTCTCGATCCGTTCTCCGAAGTAGCCTTCTCGCCTAACGACCGAACCCGTGTCTTGAAACGTGGTTTAGTGGCTATTGACTGCAGCTGGGTTTACGCCGACGACGTTTTCAAGCTTAGGCTTAGGGGAACATCTAGGGCTCTTCCCTACCTTGTGGCGGCTAATCCAGTGAACTATGGTGCGCCTACCAAGCTAAGCACAGTGGAAGCCTTCGCCTCAGCCCTCTACATCATAGGCTTTAAAGAGGATGCCCAACGTCTGCTTTCACTTTTTAAGTGGGGACCACATTTCCTTGAGTTGAACAGGGAGTATTTGGAAAGCTATTCAAAGGCTAAAGACAGCCACGAAGTAGTGGAGCTGCAAAAAGGATTCATGCGTTAAAGCCATTTTATTTTCAGCTTCATGTCTTTGAAGTGTTGGTCATCTGATACTATGTGCTCGGCACGATGTACAATCATTGTTGCACTTATGAGGATGTCGGCGACGGGGATGCCCCAATGTCTAAGGGCAAGCTTTCCTGCTTCTGTGGCTATAGTTTCGTCAATGGCGATGATGAATGCGCCTCGTGTTGTAAGCTCCTTTAAGAATATGAGAGCCGCTTCTTCTCCGAGCTTTTTCCCTGCTAATTTAATGAATTCTGTGATGACGATTGACGGCAGTAGAAGCCCGTGTCTCAGGGATTCGTCCATCAATTTTGCTATCTTTTGTTTTGTTTCTCTAGTAGGTGGAAACTCGAAGGTTAGGAGAAAACGTGTGTCAGCCACGACGGTCAACGCCATTTCCTTCTTGTTTCTTAAAGCTCCTTGATTATCTTTTGATATTCCTCTGTTCCCACAATGTTTCCAGGCTGGAGCGGACCAACGGGTTGGAGAAGCACTCCTTCTGGTCGCTCTTGCACTTCGAGGAGCGTTCCAGCTTCCAATTTGTATTTTGACCTCAACTCACTGGGCAATGTTATTTGCCCTTTTTGTCTAACTCTAACTTTCGTCATATTAATCAATAGTAAGATTATTAAATTGTAAGATTTAAATATTGTCTAATTAATCAAAAGTAAGATTTGAGGCTGATGCACTGTATCCTTTTAGATGGGCATGGAGCAAAACGGGGCTTCCAAAGGGTACATAGATTATTTGCGTCACAATAATTTTTTCCTTTTATGACACAATAAATGAAGTTATCGTGATGGTAACTAACATTTGGAGTAAAGAAGGAACCTGTCCATTAAGGTGGGAAAGTTTCTAGAGAGTGCAGCTTAATGGTGTCTTTTGTTCATCATTCGGGAAAAATCTTTGTTGAACAAACCTATATATAGCCCCCCTCTAGCGTCAGACAGACAGGTAAATGGCTCAATATTTGACTATATTACAATATTACAATATAAGACATTATTGAACCAACCCACATCTACGAAATTTTGAAGCAACAAGAAAGAAAAGAAGATTCCTAATAAAAAATAGGCTTGCATCTTTACCCTTTAAATAAAACTGCAGGAAGTGTTTATTTAAGCATGTTGCTGGTTTCCTCAATACAACTTCTTAGAATTTGGGTTTGTATTTTGATAGCCTTTCTCTCGGTTCCTCTGAGGAACACCACGAGCAAAATCATGAAAACCTGAAAAACTAGGAAAAGCAAAATTCCTTTGCCCCATTCTGGTGGGGCTGTCTTATAGGGATAAAGAGCACCAAAAATTAGAATGATTATTGGCATTAATAGAAATACACCAAAAGCAATGTTGGTAAGGATCTTTCGTCCTTCTGTAAGTTTGAAGCCATCAGATACGATTATTAGGTTTTTGTTGTTTTTCTCAGCAATTACACTAGCTTTTCTTCCCCCTAAGACAATTAAAAGTGAATCTTTCTTTCTCCACACTTTAAGGTTCTCGAGAGGTTTAGACATGTCTAAATCTTTTTTAAAACGGAAATGGGGGAACTCTTCTGCTGAATGCATAACAAGAAACTTCAACCAGTTCCCTCGAATAACTGTTTCCAGTTTCTCCATGAACTCTTCTTGTCGGTTTGCCATGCCTTCTAATCTTTTTTCG
>JBBIVD010000085.1:0-5643 GCA_037439925.1 Candidatus Bathyarchaeota archaeon | reverse complement strand
ATAGACTTTCCTAATTTCGACCCATATCCTTCCACTTCCCTTTCAACTAAGAAGCTGCACCTTTTGTGAAAGTTTCTATTAATAGGCGTACATCGTTCCATAAGGTCTATGAGAAAATGGGATGATCTTGTTAAAATTACCATTCATTACTTCCTTTTTATTGAACCCGAAATTATCACAGAATTCCTCTATTATTCGGTTCAGCAATTCCATGTCGTTTTTATCAAGTTTCATCATCGCAACCTCTTTTCCGAGGTGGCTAACTTCTCCTCGAACGTAAATGACTCCACCATGCATGCCAGTCCCAACGAATCTGGCCTTGTGGCGCTCCCCAACCGCCAAGTTTAAACCGAGAACAACTAAAACACCTCCCGCCATGTATTCTCCTAGAAAGTCTTGGGCCGTTCCACCTATCACCAAATAAGGCTTTTTCTCACCGTATCCCTTCATGTGAATCCCAGCCCGATAGCCAGCATCATCACGAACGAAAATTTTTCCGCTTCTCATTGAATAACCAACTATATCTCCAACGTGACCGTGGATTACTATTTGGCCATCATCCATGGTGTTACCGCATCCATCCTGTGCGTTTCCGTAAACTGTTATTTTTTGGCCGTTCATAAAGGCGCCGAGATCGTTCCCAGGAGTTCCATAAATGTTGATTTCAACGATTTCTTTTAGACCGGTGCCTATGTACCGTTGACCGTAGACGTTGTGAATCTCCATTTTTCTGACACCTCCATGGTTTAAAGCTTTGAGGATGGCATTGAGGAGTCGGTAATGCATTCCATCAGCGTCGATTCTCACCGTTCCTTCCGTCGCTCTCACTCGAGTAGCAAAGAGTTTGTTTAATGTTTCATCGTCAATCACAGCCATCCCTTCCTATTTCCCAGCCATCTTCACGCCTAGGATTCTGAGCTCAGTTTCAGTTAATCCCACTCCTCGAAGGAGTTCACGATTCCCCTTTAAACTCTCAATAGCGTTCATGCCCATTCCTCCCAACATCTCTTTAATCTCCAGACTCCAAGCTCGAAGAAGGTTAACTAACCTTCTCGAGGCAATTTCAGGGTTAACTCTCTTAGCAATTTGAGGCTCTGTTGTGGCAATTCCCCAAGGGCACTTTCCAGTATAACATTTTTGGCACATAGTGCATCCTATGGCAATAAGGGCGGCAGTAGCAATGTAAACAGCATCGGCGCCTAGGGCCATAGCCTTAACTACATCAGCACTATTTCTAATGCCTCCAGCCGCAATTATCGAAACCTCGTTTCTAATGCCCTCCTCGCGTAGGCGTTGGTCTACGGAGGCAATAGCCATTTCAATTGGTATACCAACATTATCCCTAATAACCCTCGGCGCAGCGCCTGTTCCTCCTAAAACTCCGTCCAAAACTATGATGTCAGCTCCAGCGCGGACTATACCGCTGGCTATTGCAGCCGAATTATGAACAGCGGCGATCTTCACCAATACCGGCTTAGTGTAGTTTGTTGCTTCCTTTAGGGCGTAAATGAGTTGGGCGAGATCCTCTATGGAGTAAATGTCATGATGGGGGGCTGGGGAGAGTGCGTCCGTCCCTACTGGAATCATCCTCATTCTAGCTACGTCACCGCTTACCTTCTCTCCTGGAAGATGGCCGCCAATTCCAGGTTTAGCGCCTTGACCAATCTTGATTTCGATACCAGCCCCTATACTGAGGTATTGAGGGTGAACGCCGAAACGTCCCGAAGCAACTTGGACGATAGCATGATCTCCATATTCATAGAGCCTCGGATCTAAGCCCCCCTCACCAGTATTAAAGTAGGTTCCGAACTCGCTGGCTGCCATGGCTAAGGCTTTATGAATGTTAAAGCTGACGGCACCGTAAGACATAGCTCCAAAAAGTATTGGAGTCTCCAATTGAAGCTGTGGAGCAAGCTTAGTCTTAAGAACGATTTTCCCCCCTTCAATATCCATTTCTAACATGTCGGGTTTGGCTCCCAAGTATGTTCTAAGCTCCATGGGCTCCCTTAAAGGGTCAATGGATGGATTAGTAACTTGACTGGCGTTAAGGAGGAGTTTATCCCAATAGTTGAAGTTTGGTTTATCGCATCCCATGCCGGTGAGGATGACCCCTCCAGTTTCCGCTTGTTTCTTAATGGCTGTGATTACTTCTTGAGCCCACTGGGAGTTTTCTCGATAAGAGTTAGGGTTCTTTCTTATGGTTATGGCTTGCGTTGGACAGAAAATAACGCAACGTAGACAGCCAGTGCAGTTCTCGTTTTTGCTATAGATGGCATCATCTTCTGCATCATAATAATGAGTTTCGTAAGTACACTGATTCACGCATACCTTACATCGAATACAGCGATCTTGATTTCTCTCCACCACGTATTCGGTAAGAAGGTAACTCTTCATTTTACCTCATGCCCTCCGAGCCAAAACCTCTACGACCTTCTGAGAACCAAGCCTGCCCACTACAGGTTCACCTCCCCTCGGATTCCAAACTTTGTCAAGTTTAGGAGAAACTAGATGTATGGCTGCTTCTTCTGATGATAAATACAGAAAGTCTTCTTTGACCCCGGCGCTTAAGGGTCTAAGTTTAATACGGTCTGTTAATCCTATCATCTCGCCATGACGGGCTACTATAACCGAGAATGGGCCGTTCATCAAAAGACTGCCGTAGGTCTGCCTTAAAACTGTCACGATGTGCTTCCGCTTCGGATCCATAGTGTCAATTTCAGCCCATAAAGGAGGAGCCAAAATTTGAGAGACAACCTCTATAGGCAGTTTTTGTCTTCGCATAAGGAGGTCGAATGTGTACGCCATAACCTCTGTATCTGTCTGCATGGTGCACTTGTAACCGTGCATCTCTAGGTAACGACGGTTAGCCCCATAAGATGAAAGTTCCCCATTATGAATTACGCTCCAGTCCAAAATGTTGAATGGGTGAGCGCCTCCCCACCAGCCAGGGGTATTCGTTGGGAATCTCCCATGACAAAGCCACATATATCCCTCATATTCATTTAAACAGAAGTACTCCGCTATGTCCTCTGGAAATCCCAAACCCTTGAATACACCCATGTCCTTTCCGCTTGAAAAAACGAAGGCTCTTCCCGTTTCTGTGTTAATCCTCATCACCTTTTCTATCACATAATCGTCTGCGGTCTGCGCCTTCAATTTCACCTTCCTAGGCTGGACAAAGTACCTCCACATAAGGGGAGGATCACGAACGTTAGCTTCCCTCGTCGGCACTTCCTCGTCAAAAGTGACATCGAAACTTTCTTTGAGGAATTTATCCGTTCTCTCCTTGGCTTCTATGCTGAGATACATAATATGGAGGGCATAGTCATCCTTGTACTCTGGGTAAAGACCATATATGGCGAAGCCTCCGCCTAATCCGTTTCCTCGGTCGTGCATGTTTGATATGGCTTTCACAGGATCCCGTGAGGAGAATCTCTTTCCCTTTAGGTTCATCATTCCAAAAAGGGAACATGCTCCCATAACCTTGTCGTCGCCGTAAGGATTGTTCAACTTATTTATGTTCATCACGCCAATTCTCCAAGGAGCATTTTTTCCCTTAATGGTTCAGAAAGGGAAATAAGCCCAAAATTCTCAGATAGAAGTGTTCGCTTGAAATTTCCTACATTTACTTTGTTCTTCATTAAATGGAATATTATTCCGGCCTTCTCGATGTCCCCTATAAAGGTCATACCCATGATTACATCATTTTTGAGCACTATTTTTTTGTAAAAGTTCCTCGCAAGGTCATGATTAGCAAGCATCTCATAACCATCGTTCTCCGTGGGGTTCGTTATTCCCGCGGATATTATGGGAAGATTAAAGTGCTTCAAGGTGCTCATCACAGTTCCACCTGGATATTCTACCCTTTTTCCCGCCATGTTATAACCTGCTACTCTTCCTCCAAGGTAAGCAGTAGGCCATTGAGGTAAGAGACGGTTTTCACCCCAGACGAAATCGTATACCTCAGCAACATCTCCACATGCGAACACATCGGGAACATTTGTACGCATGAATTCATCGACAATTATTCCCTCATTCACCTTTACCTCGGTTCCGGTAACAAGCTCAACACGCGGAGCAACCCCCATGGCAATAACCACCAAGTCGCATGGAATTTCTTCATTGTTATCCAACACAACTCCGCCTACAACTTTATCGTCATCACACCTTCCCAGAACCCGTTTCACCGTATGGCCCGCAATTACGTTTATGCCAGCCATCCTGCAAATTTTCTCAACAATTGTCGATGCCGTGGCGTCAAGGACGCGGCTGAGAATTCTGCTACGTTGTATCATTGTTACTTTTACCCTTAGTTTCACCAGCGCTTCAGCTACACAAACTCCAATGCGCCCACCTCCGATGACCACCGCTCTATTCACTTTTTTGACTCTTGCGGCTATACCTTCCGCGTCAGAAAGCGTGGTGAAAGTGAATACTCCATCTCTCTTCACACCATCGATTTCAGGAATAAAGGGTTTTGCTCCTGTGGCAATCAGAAGCTTCTCAAAATTGATTCTGTTCCCTCCATGTAACACAACGTATTTTTCAGCTAAGTTAAGCTCCACAACCCTTCTTCCAGTTAAAGCCTCAACGTGGTTTCTCTCCCAAAAATCATCATCGCGATACTTCATCTTCTCAAAGGAAGCTTCTCCACTAAGATAATCGGCAATCATGGGCCGAGAATACTGTGGAAAAGGCTCTTCTGAAATCATAGCGATTGTTCCAATAGGGTCTACCTCCCTGATCGCTTCAACTGCCCCTATCCCACCCGCTGAACCGCCGATAATTACATACCTTGGCATTAGGGTGTCACCTCTTCATACACAAGAGCTTCATTAGGACAATTAGCAACACAAGCAGGAACATCCAATCCTAGACATAAGTCACACTTAACCACTACTTTCCGATCCGTATCCACCTTGATCGCTCCATAAGGACAAACTATAATACATGTCCAACAACCCATACATCTATCTGCATCATGCGTTACCAATCCCATTTTCTCATCTAAATGCATGGCACCAGAGAGACAAGCAACAACGCAAGGCGGATGATTTTCACATTGCCGGCATTGCACAGCAAAGGAAAATTGTCCACTCCTTTCAACCCTTACCCGACTGATGGGTCGAGGATGTTCTTTTTTATAGGCTTTGATTATATTTTTAGATTTGGAGTGTTGAATTGCACAGTAAACTTCGCAGAGTCCACATCCCATGCAGACCTCTTCCTTAACAAAAACTCTCCTCACTTTCATTCCTTCCTATGGGATACGGCATACGGTTGCCGTATACCTACGGCATCATCCATAAAAACGTTTCGTTCCGTCAAAGCCTAGCGAGGGAGACATGATTTTCCAGTTCCACTCTGAATGTGGTTTTTCACCAGTTGCTCAGTTTGTTTTAAGCATCTCATAGATAATGATTACCGCCTCCTTAAGAATTCCTATTTCCTTAAACAGTTATGGGAATACCATAAAAACTTGAAACCCAAATCTTCTGTTAATCATCGCTAATATGAAAAGAAGAGCTTAAGTTTAAATTCGCCATTTTCCAACCTTGTAAGAAGCCATCTCTTAAACATTCCATTAGACGTTACTAACAGAACACGACGAAAAATTAACGGTATAAAATTTTTCAGAAAGCC
>JBBIVD010000084.1:3464-5653 GCA_037439925.1 Candidatus Bathyarchaeota archaeon | reverse complement strand
TTGTAGGCGACGATTTAATTGACCAAGTGGGCGCAACTACTATTCATAAGATTCTCTTGAAAACATTGGCAGACCGCGGCGTATGAGTTTCTGAAACTTATCAGTTGGATGTTGGCGGGGGAACAGAGTCCTTAGACACGCTTGAAAGGACGCGGGAAATGAAAAGGACGGTGAAGACGAAGTCGGTGGAAGCCGCCCTGCCCTATAGGGCCTCTGTTATAGCAGGCTCAACGGACTACGTGGACTTCCTCGAAAACCGAAGGGACAGCTACTTCTGGATTAAGGGACAATACTTCGGCGGAGCGCCCCTACAAATTGACATTAGGCTCAACACCATGGACGGACCCAACGCAGGATCAACGCTCCTCGACGTAATTAGAGCAGTGAAAATAGCCCTAGACAAAGGCTTAGCAGGACCGATCCCGAGCATATCAGCCTACGCCTTCAAACATCCACCCCAAATGCTATCGCCAGAAACAGCCGAACAACAATTCGAAGAATTCATCCAAGCATGACGCATAGTGTTGGACTCATAACTCTTTATGGCTACCTCGTTTAACCTTATCCTCAAGTTCATCAATGGGAACATGACGAGCAGAGGGCTTTTTACCAATCAACACTTTTAACTTACCCGTGACCTTCGTTTTCGGCAAATTGTTCCACCAAAATATACTAAGTACACTAAATATAAGTATACCGTATACGGTATGAGGATTCAAAAAATTCTTTTTAAGGCTTCTTGGGGTTCGAATTCGCCTCTAGACCTAACCGAAGCTTCTTCCACATATAGCTGAACAGCGTATTTTAGGGCGTCTTCGCTCACGGGAATGAATTCTGTGGCTGACCTAAAGTAGTCGAGGAGGGAGGCGGCGCAAGCGAACCGTATTGCGCGGTCTTCTAAACGCGCTGAAAAGCTCACAACTTCACGGGGAATCTGTTCTAATATGGCTTCTCTAGCACGCTTAATGGCTTCATACGTCTGAGGGGTTATCATTATGGGTTTGTAGGGAAAACGGTCTTTCACCGAGGGATGTCCAGTTTCAATGGCATAAATGAGGGTGAGGTGGTCTCGGATTTGTTTGGCGCCTTTTTCGATGTCGATTTCGCCGAAGGCAAGCCTCATCTGGCTTTCCGCAATTTCAACGAATCTTTCTTTTGTAAGCCTATGAAGGCGGCAGAGCATTCTGTCTTCTATGGCGTTGAAATTTGGGTCTTGAACTGTTACGGCGTATCCTCTGCCATGGGTTTCCACGTTATAGTTAACGCTAAGAAATGAGTTGAAACGATAGGGGCCGACGACTTCTCTGTGCGTCTCATATTTGATTTCGCCCCGTTCCATAGCCAACTTCAAGGGCTCCACCATTCCAGAATACTTGAACCAATCGTTAAACTCGGGGACAATAAAGTTGAAGGTTCTTCCAGCGTAGGCTTGCCCAATTCTGATGAATCGAGCTGGTGTTATTCCGCCGCAATAGCGGTTTCTTCCAGGAACCCCGTGGGGATGAACTTTGGCGTCGGGCTTACCCAAAATCATGTCCCTAGTCGAAAAGCTTTTCCCAGTGCCCGGCTCGCCGAAAAGCGCCAAGGACCAGCCTGTTCGCATGCCCGTTTTTCCATGTTCATGAACTATTTCTGTGTCTGTTAGGCTGTATTGCTGAATGATGCTGAGTAAACTGTCAAAGTAGAGGAGGGGTCCGAATAAGCTCTGGAGATAGCCTGCCAGACGGGCTACTGAGAAGCCTTTTCCAAATTCGATGACTTCATCTAGGCGATTTTTCAGTAAGGCGTTTAAGTATTCGTCGAGTTCCCTGTCCATTCTTTCGACTTTTTGGCGTTCCAGCCAAACGTAGTCCACTGTTTCCATTTTGGCAGGGGCTGCGGGCAACGAAACTTTCGGCGGCGGAGGCATCGAAATTCCGAGTTCCGACCGAACTAGCTGAGAAACTTCCTCAGGTATCATCCATTCTTGGTATTGGTCTCCTTTGTAGGAGGTGACTATAACCTTTAATCGTTCAAGTTCAGCTAGAATCGGTTGGGGATCAACGCCCCGTTCCATCTTAACGCTGATCTCTTTTAAGCTGCAGCCTTCCGTGTTTTCTATGAGCTTTTTTAGTATGTCGGTGCATGCTTTGCCGAATTTTTTCTTTGCTTGATGAATGTTGGCTTGAATTCTTTTCCATGAGTCTTCG
>JBBIVD010000084.1:0-3433 GCA_037439925.1 Candidatus Bathyarchaeota archaeon | reverse complement strand
GGTAATACTTGCCTCGGAATACTGTCCATTCGCGGGGCTCGTATTTTTCGAAAATTTCCTTGAGTTGCGTATCGCTTATGTTTGAGGCTATTTCGAAGGTTGCGTCGTCTTCGTCAATGTCCCAGCAACTCATGAAACGTTTAAAGTAAGGGATATCTAAGCCTTTACCGATTTCAAAAAGCTTAGTTATTGGGAAAACTCGCTTCAAGAGGAGTTTACGTTCCACCAGCTTGTCATCAACCAACATTCATAACCCTTCAAGTTTTGTAGCTATTGCACAGGGGCTGCGTAACCCTTCAGGATCGCAGCCTTCTCTTCTGGGCTGATCCAGCCCTCTTTTTCTAGTTCTTCAATTCCCCTAGTCAGCTTTTCTCTGAAATTAGGGGCTTTGAGAATATTGTTTGAGCAGCCTAGGGTGTACATAACTTTTTCAAGGTATTCATCCCTCCGTATTTTCTGGGTGAAAATTGAGGTGAACATTTCCTTCAAAGCCTTGGATTTAGGGCGCAATAGAAGGTTAATTCTGGATTCGAGGCTGAAGCTTAAAAGGGCTTTCTGAATTCTTTTTATTATGCCTTCGTAGTCTTCTGCCACGGCCAGCGGATGCGTATCATACCTAAATTTCGAATCGGTTTCGTATCGAACAAAATAGAAGGGCACGCAAACCATAGTTACATCTTTCAAACTCCAAGGAATTGTTAACTCTTCAAGGCTGGATATGTGAGACATTTTTTGCTCCATAAGCTGTTCAATCTGATTTATTATGGACACGGCTTCTAATCGGAGTTTCTCAATCTCCTTCTGTTTCGCCGCGATTTCGGAGTCCCGCAAGGCTTCCAAATCCAAAATCTTCTTTTTCTCTTCATTAATTAACTTTTCATAGCTTTTCCTAATTTTTTCGACGTTTGATTCGCACTGCTTGCGGATTCGTTCAATAAGCCGCGAAAGTTCTTGAACCCGTCGTTTAACTCCAGAAATTTTCTTTTGACACCTTTTTATTCGACGGCTCCAACGGGAAATGCCGCTTCTATCGCCTTTGCGTTTACGGTCCTCCATCCTCGCTTTATACCCGTCCTCGGTCAACTCTAATTTTTGTAACTCCCGTTCATAACCATCTCTTTTCCTAAGGACTGCATCTAATTCTCTTTCAGCTTTTCTGATCGTCTCCTCAATTTTGCCATCCTGCTCCTCGGTTAACTCTTCAATCCGCTCTTCAACGATGGGCTCGAGGTCGAGAATCTTCTTTTCATATTTTTCTCGTGTTTGCTCAACTTCACGAAGAATCTTACGTTCATGAAAATCAGTTTCTTCACTTAAAACTCGGATAGCATAGTGTAAACCTTTAATTTCAGATTGAAAAAGCCTCCAGTAGCTGATTATCTTCTCAGCTTTTTCCATAGCCGCCTTTTCATTAAGCCTCGGCGGAACCAAAACTAAGGGTCCTACCTCGTTCCCTTTCACAGTCAAACTTCGCTTAGCATACTCTAAAATCATAGATAATAGACTTTCGTTTGCCACTATTGCATCTAAGGGAACCTGAACAGAAGAAATAAAGCCTCTAAAGGTTTGAGTATGCCTCTTCAGGGCGCCCCAGTAAAGCTCACGGTTCACTGAATTCTTCTTAACATCTTCGGTGAATGCCTCTACGTCAGGCGGCTTCATGTGCATAACTGCGTGGTAGAGGAAACCTAAACCGTCAACAATTAATGATTCGTCTTCCCAAGGGACCGCCCACAAGGGGTAATACAACTTTGAAACAAAGGAGACTTTCTCCGGCGAGCCGCCTAAAATTCTGCCTTTCTTACGTTTCGCCTCGACTAGACAGAGGGTTGCAGCGATTTCCATATCGTATCCGAAGGGCTTCTTTCTATCAGCATCTTCAACAATGTAAGGCAGAATTAAACTCCCATTTGACATGACTGAACTTCCAGCAGACCCTACTAGAATAAAACTCTGTTAAAACACTTAAAACTATAGTTGCAAGTTTACCATTGCCCCTTCATTCGCTACCCTTGCGAAAATAAGAAAATAGGCAAAAACTAGGATTTACTTAACTCCTACGACTGTTCAATAAATCATTCTTCTAGGAGATGGGACAACAACTTCTCAACGAGTTTTGGATTCAGTTTCTCGTAGGCTTCAGTGCTACCAACGTCGTACCAAAAAATGTCTGAAATATAACCGTAGACTGGCTTACCCATTTTTACCAGATATGGAACGACGTCTTTCATCAGGTCCAACTCATTTTTCTTCTTCCTCAAATGTTCCATGTCCGTAAGCGTTTCACCATCTAGAGCCAGTATTCCCACGCTGACTGGCTTTTCCAGCTTAGGCTTCTCTACAAATCCTCGAATCCTCCCATCGTTTTCGATATCCGCTAAACCGACTCTAACCATGAAGCCCGTCGCTAAGGCAACCGTTGCCGAAGCCCGCTTGTCCTCGTGTTGCTGCAAAAGTTCCTTCAAATTCATGTTCGTAAGAATGTCACCGTAATATACAAGCAGCGTATTTTCTGGGTTCACCTCGCCTTTCCTATAGGCGTTAAGCACGGAGCCTCCTGTCCCCTTCAGTGTTGGATCATCACGTACATAGGAGATTTTCACGTTAAACCTGGAGCCGTCATTAAAATAGTTCATAATCTGCTCTGCCTTGTAGTCCACCAAGAAGGCTAGGTCAGTGACGCCGTGAAACTTTAGGAGCCGAACCACGTATTCCAATAAGGGCTTCTGTCTCATGCCCACTGGAACCATGGTCTTTTGAAAATAGTATGTGATGGGCCTCAGCCTTGTGCCTGGGCCTCCGCAGAGAACTAAGCCTTTAACTTTACTCACTCATGCGAGCCCCACATTTTCGAAATATGAATGGAAGAGAGGAAACTACTTCTTCCTTTTCTTCGTCTCTTTTTCAGTGGGCTCAGGCTTCTCTTCCGCTTTCTCTTCGGGCTTCACTTCCTCTACCTTTTCTTCTGCCTTCTCCTCTGCTTTTTCCTCAGCCTCTATCTCTTCAAGAGGCTTCGGCGGCGGGGTCGTAGCCATGGTCCAGCCGATCCAAGCTCCAATAGCCAACACAACGACGAAGGCAACTAGCACAGGAATTGCAACTAGCCAAATCCTAAATCGGTATTGAGCCTCTAGAGTTTCGGGTGTTAATCTTGGCAATATTGACTTAAGTATGGTCATTGTTTGTTCGGGCAAAAACATTGCAACGATGTATAGGATTGCGACAACTGCGCAGACGAGGAAGATTAAAGCGCCGATTGCTTGATCTTTACTTACCATTCGTCATCACCACCATAATGTAGCCATGTTATTTAAATAACTCCATTATAAAGTTTACCGTGTAACAGCCGTACAGTTCCTTATCTTACGTCCTTTTCTGTGCTATTAGACGGTACCAGCCTCCCACGCACTCAGATACTTTTTCTGTTCCTCAG
>JBBIVD010000083.1:0-5674 GCA_037439925.1 Candidatus Bathyarchaeota archaeon | reverse complement strand
AAACTTTGAAGAAGGCCAATGTGTTTTAGAGTGCCTAGAAAAAATTGCCCGCCAAGAAAAAATTGAGGCAGCAGCTTTTAACCTCATAGGAACCATAAAGAACGCTAAGCTGAAGTATTTTGATCAAAAGGAAACCGTGTATCGCACAATCTCCATAGACAAACCCCTCGAAATAATTTCCTGCATGGGCGACATTTCAATCAAGGAAGACGGAGAAATCGTCATCCACGCTCATATCGCAATCGCCGACTACGAAGGCAAGGCGTATGGGGGTCATCTCGACTATGGAAGCCATGTGGGGGCTCTCGTGGAAGCTATGATCCTAGAATTTGAAGGAATGAAATTAAAGCGGGTATTCAATCCTAAAACTGGGCTTTACCATCTTGCGCCTAAAACACTATAGCCTTTTTTCAAGCAGGAAATAAGAGATTTATTAATGAACTGGAACAATCCTTTAAAATAGCCAAGAAGCCCGGTGGTGTAGCGGTCAAGCATGGGGGCCTCTGGAGCCTCTGACAGGAGTTCGAATCTCCTCCGGGCTACCATATTCTTGTCCACAGCAGGTTTTCTCCTTTCTTGCGTTAATTAATTGTGAAGTGGCGGCGAGTCCAGCTTGTATGATTATCTCGGACGGAATTGTTTCATATACTTGGCCTTTTACCTCAACGGTTCTGCACTCAGAATCGCCGAACTTCGCAGCAAGGACTTTGCCCGACGTTTCCCTTAATATAGTCCTCTAATGGGCGGTCATTCATCCAGATTCGATTTGACTGTAAAGGGTCTTTTTCGAACTCCGAAACAGAAAGTTCTTCCTTCTCTAGTATGACTTTGATTCCCAACGTTGCGAGGGACTGCCTAAGAGCAGAAACTGCCTTGCTAAGTTCTTCCTCTGTTAATCCGCATCTCGGGCATGTCTTTCCACTATGTATACTAATCGTTGCCATTTTATTTTGAGAGTTTTCTGGTTGCCACTTTTCGATGGAAATCTTACCGCTCGTCTTGGAGTCTCCCACTCACATTGCTTTTCGTCCTTGCACATCATGTTTTCCCCTTTTTTAGAGATTGTATCATAATTTAAAAGCAGCTCCTTTTAAGCTAAGAAAACGGGGCTTAAAAGTCCATGTATAAACTTCAAATTCAGATTCGAAGTTCATAGTTCTTTAATATAGCTATTTAACTCAATTAAGCCGAAGAAGGGAAACTTTTATGAAAACTAAATTTCTGCTCGTAACACTGCTCATCGGCACCGCTTTAACATGCACTATATCTCCAATATTTGCGGCTGACACTCTGCTTGCTTCAGACTTCGAAGCTGAAAGTTGGGCGAAGACAGTTGACTTCTATGAATATGCGAGAGCTTACGCCACACTTCACGGCATGACTCGACCTCCAGACAACTGGCACGCCAACCTCTACATGACCTACGTAAACACTAAAGGCTTGAAGTTACTGTATGCGGGATTAAGCAACGTAACCTTCAACGAAGAAGCATACTTTACTATACCTATGCAAACCTTCATAATGCATTATAAAACGAATAACCGCACCCGCGACGTCCTCTTGGCTTCCACCTTCCTAATGCTCCTAGCCTTCAACGAAACCTCAAACTCAATCCATCCCAATTCTCCAGACATTAACGATACGCTTTGGGCATCCTTCAGCATGGGCTTCGACCTAAGCGCCCTAAACGCAACACTTCCAGTTCTTAACAGTAAAACCCAAGACATACCGCTGTCACACTCAGACGATAAGTTGCAATGGTCTTGGGGCATGAAATACGCAAACCTAACTGCTTTATGGTGGAGAACATGGGTCGACCCGAATAATCCACATTTCGAAAACAGCTGGCCCGTCGCCATAACAGTCTACGACGAACTGACCTTCACATACAATTTGACCATAAATCCAGCCGCCAAAACGGCCACGTTAACCGAAAATCACATCATCGGAAGAATGCGGCACCTCCTACTCTTCGCAGGATTATTCTGGATACACTACAACAGCACTGGCACGTACTGGCTGGGCGTCAAAGTAAGCAACAACACCATTCACGATTTCATACAAGGCAATCAAATAAAAATGAGCATAGTGAACTTCCAAACCTCAATAATGGCTGACCGAGAAACCCACAGCGAAACAGCCACAGGCGAAAACGCCACAGACGCAGATGTTTCAGTTGCTGACACAACAATCGCCACGTATGCAGACGACGGCGAAAAAATCTGCGAAGCCGACTTTAACACCAAAAAAGTCTATAGACTATACAACTATACGCAGGACCCAATGGAAACTAGATATGCGATTTACGACGCAACCGCCCGAACCGCGAAAATAACAGGCTTCGCAGGCAACACGGGGCTCTTCACATATCATATAGGCTTAATGAAATTCCTGCCGCTTCTGGTCGTCAATATACACTCGCAAATATACATGAGAGCCAAAGAAACTATAACAAACATGACTCGCGCAAACTACTTCTACTTGATCGGCTACTCGAACTACGGCGGCTACAGGATAGAACATGACCCAACCTTCACAGTTTACTTAACTACGTCAGCATCGGCGTCAACTACCACGCCGAAATGGGGCGGCGTGCTCATAATCGGCGTTATAGCGGCAGTACTCGTAGTAACTGCTGTCAAGCTTATACAAAGAAGAAAACCGAAACAACCGCCATCATTGCCACCACAATCGCAAACATTTTGAAAGCGATTCAGTAATCATCGCGTGTACAAAAGAAAATTTCCAAGGAAAACCAAAAGCCTAACTAGGCTAACATTCCATGTTTGATTTACATTGTTTCAATGGGGAAGTTGAGGGCGTTGATGAAATCCTTTTGGAAATCCTTGTCTGCGCTTAGTTCAACGTAGCCTACTTTTTTGGCTATGTTCTCCGCTTCCTTCCTCATTTTTTTAGAGATTAAGGCTAGTTTGGCGCCTATTCCAGCTCCGTGGCCTATTGAACGTATTTTTCTCGGATCGAATTTGGGTAAAAGCCCTATTGACATCGCATTTCCGGGGTCTACGTAATTTCCGAAAGCGCCAGAAAGCTGAATTTCCTCAACATCCTTAACGGTTACTTTCATTTTTTTCATTAAAATAGCCGCTCCAGCATATATGGCAGCCTTCGCCAATTGAATTTCCCTAATGTCCTTCTGATTTATCACTATGTCTTTGTCCGTGGCTGTTTCCTCAGCCCATGCAATAACAAACTCCGTGGGCTCCCTTCTCAACCTTGGGTTTTCAATGTTTAGGTTAAAGTTTCCCGAAGGGGTTAAGATGCCCGCCTTCAGTAGGTTAGCAACGGCGTCAACCAGTCCGGAGCCGCAAATCCCAGCGGGTTTCCCATTCTCTATCGTCTTATAGCGTAGCTCACCTGTTTTAGGGTTAATTTCCGCTCGCTCTATGGCGCCTGCGACGGCTCTCATTCCGCACTTAATGTGTCCGCCTTCGAAGGCTGGTCCAGCTGCGCAGGAGCAGGCTATCAAACTATCCTTTTTTCCAAGCACGATTTCTCCGTTCGTCCCGATGTCTATGAGTAAGCTTAGCTTACTGGATTTATGTATGCCCGATGCTAGAATATCGCCTACTACGTCGGCGCCCACGAATCCAGCAATTGACGGTAAGAAAGTCACGTAAGAGTTTTGATTAACGTTGATTTCCGCTTTCTCTGCTTTGACAGAGATGGAGTTTTGAGCTACGGGAACGTAAGGCGCTATGGCAAGGTATTTTGGATTTAACCCAAAGAAAAGGTGGTGCATGAGAGTATTTCCAACGAAAACCGAATCGTATATGTCCATATTCCTAATTCCAGCACGCCTACAAAGGTCATCGACTATCTCATTTATGCCGTTGACAACGGCTTTTCTCAGCTTTTCTAGGCCGTCCTCGTGAAGGTTCGCATAGCCGATTCTGGATATCACGTCGTCGCCGTACGCAATCTGCGGATTAGGCATAGCACAAGCGCAAACAGTTTTCCCATTCGTCAAATCCACTAAATAGCCTGCGAGGGATGTGGTGCCTATGTCCAAGGCTAGGCCGAATAAACCCTTTTCTTCAGAAGGCTTCACGTCGAGGATTTCGTCATCCCAAACTATTGCGGAAACCTTCCAGTCGGCTTTCCTCAGCTTTTCTGGCAACTTCCTCAAAATTTCGAGGTTGCATTTTAACTTCTTGCCAGTCGCCTCACGCAATTTATCCGTTAATCTAGTTAAATCCGATCTTTGATCCCTTATAGTTGGCGGAGGAATTTTAACACGAATAACTTTGGTCAACGGATCGAAAGCCACCGCTTTTTCAGTGCCCTCCACAAGAATTTTATGCGCTAAACATAGGCTCTCTAAGGGAACTGTCAACGTAACATTTCCCGCAATCCTTACTTGACAAGCTAGACGGTAGCCAGCTTCAATTTCCTGAGGTGTGAGATGAAGCCTCTCCGCCTCTGTTAACTCATCTAGGTTTCTCGTTGATTCTTCTTGGATAATTACTTTGCACTTGCCACATGTTCCTTTGCCACCGCATACGCTTTGAATTAACACTTCTGCTTCGTGGGCGGCTTGAAGGATGGTTGTCCCTCGGTCTACTTCCACTTTCCTCCCGCTGGGTTGGAATTCCACGCGAGCTTTCGGCGTCATGTTAGTCGTTGTAGTCACCGTCAAGAGAATTCTTCAAGATTAAAATTCGTTGGCAACTCAAAAGTTTTGTCCTACTCATTATAATATCTTGGCAAGTGGGTACTCGCTTACTTTAGGCTTTATTCCTATTCGGCGTCCATAGTAGGTGTTAAGAGCGTCGGTTAATGCGCATGCAGGAAAAATACGTTCGGCGAACTCTATCGGTCCATATAAGACGAAGTTGGCTCCACTCAGCTGGGTTATGACGGCTCCAACAGCCATGCAAACGTCGTACGCGTATGGTCCAAGCTCCTTTTTTGCTTTCTTCCACGTTGTAATTGCGTTTGCTGGGCCGCATCCCGCAGGTAAGCCGAACTCGCTTTTAACAAGTTGAATGGCTTTAGACGCTAAGCTGATGCTGGGCACGTCTAAAACTGAAGTGTCGACGAGAACGTTCTCTATTCCTGCTTCCTCGGCGGCTTTAAGTAAACCCTTTCGAGTGCTAGTGTCCTTTAGGATTTCGATTCTTCCTTCAGCCCAAACGTTATTAGGATTGTAAGTGAGTATAACAGCCGATTTCACGCCTATTTCCCTCAGAGATGAGATTTCTCCTTCCTTCACTGAGTAGTCTATCGAGTTGTATACGGCTCTTTCCCGTAAGCCTATTTCTATGGCATGTTTTATTGCTAGTATCCTTTCGCTAGGCGACGTGCTGTCCACTAGGAACGGAGCTTTAGTGCTGTCTGCGATGAAGTCAATGTACCTGCATAACGCTTCGGCTGTGGAGGCGAAAACATCTAGGATATGGGGGTTTCCAGTTAAGCGGGACATTTCATCCTGCTTTTCTATTAGGGATTCCGCGCTTTTTCTGTCAAAGTAGCCCTTAACTGGATCGTTAACAACTTTGTGTCCTTCGTAAAAAATCGTTCCGATTAAAACCGTCGGGCATTCTCCAGGCTGTCCGCCGACTTTAACTCCCGCTATGTCGAAAATTTTCTGCTCTTTCTCGAATTTAATCATAGTTTTTCCTCTAGTCTTCTGTTGGATAAGCGAGCCCTAATA
>JBBIVD010000082.1:0-5703 GCA_037439925.1 Candidatus Bathyarchaeota archaeon | reverse complement strand
CGTCCGCATACCCCCTGAATACGCAAGTAAAGTCTACGGGGCCGTCAAGGGCTTTGGCGTAATAAAACATGAAGAATGGCGGGCTGACGGATCATGGTCTGCAATAGTGGAGATGCCCGCAGGCCTCTATGGACCATTCCTAGAGAAGATGGGAGAAAAAACTCGTGGAAACCTTGAGGCTAAACTCGTTGAATGACTATTATGTATGGAGTTGAAAACATGCCCATATTTTATGAGAATAGGCAACTTGTGACGCCCGGCGACCTGCTCGCAGAGGGCAACTACGTGGCTGGCGATAACACGTTTAAGGAAGGCGACAAAATTTACGCCGCGCGAGTGGGGCTCTTCAATTACGACGATCGGAAACTCTACGTTGTCGCATTAAAGGCGTTCTATATTCCCAGCGTTGGAGATTTAGTTATTGGAAAAGTCGTGGAGGTAAGCTTCAGCGGTTGGGCTTTAGACATCAGGGCTCCATACCTTGCTATACTTAGGGCATCTGACGCCCTTGACCGACCGTTTAATCCGCAAAGAGACGATTTACCCTCTATTTTTGACGTAGGCGACCTCGTCCTTTCTAAGGTTATTGACTATGACCGAACCCGCGACCCCCTCTTGACTATTCGTGAACCCGGACTCGGAAAGATCGCTCGAGGACAAGTCACTGAAATCACTCCCACGAAAATTCCGCGAGTCATTGGCAGAAAGGGATCAATGATCAGCATGCTGAAACGAGAGACGGGATGCCAAATCACCGTGGGTCAAAACGGCTTAATCCTAGTTAGTGGTAAAACCCCTGAAGACGAACGGCTCGCAATTATGGCTATCCGCAAAATCGAACAAGAAGCCCACACTAGCGGATTAACAGACCGCGTGGGCGAAATGATCAGAAAAGAAAAAGGAGGTATTAAAAATGTCCAAGAAACTTGAAAAATTAATTAACAAAAACGGCACTCGGGCAGACGGAAGAAAATTAGACGAATTAAGGCCAATAAAAATTGAAGTCGGCATTCTCAGCAACGCCGACGGCTCCGCCTACATCGAGCAAGGGAAAAACAAGATTCTCGCAGCGGTATATGGACCTAGAGAGGTTCATCCGAGGCATCTAGCCCTGCCTGATCGGGCTCTGCTCCGCTGTCGCTATCATATGGCACCTTTCTCTGTAGAGGAAAGAAAGTCTCCCGCCCCTTCTAGAAGGGAAATGGAGCTTTCTAAGGTGATAAGAGAGGCTCTCGACCCATCTGTTTTCCTTGAGTACTATCCGCGAACTTCCATAGACCTTTTTACAGAGGTTCTACAGGCAGACGGAGGGACTAGATGCGCAAGCATAACAGCCGCTTCTCTGGCGTTAGCCGACGCAGGCATTCCCATGCGAGACTTAGTTGCCGCATGCGCAGCCGGAAAAGTAGACGGTTGTTTAGTGCTCGACTTAAGCGATGCTGAAGATAAAGTAGGCGAGGCGGACGTCCCCTTAGCTTTAATGCCTAACTTAAACGCCATAACGTTGCTCCAAATGGATGGAATGCTGACGACTGACGAATTTGAACAAGCCGTGAACTTAGCTCTGAGTGGCTGCAAACAACTGTACGCACTTCAAAAGGAAGCCTTGAAGGCTAAATATGTCACAGTAAAAGGGGAGGAAACAGAGGAATGACATACTCAACGGTAGCTCCACGCCTAAAGCAGAAACAAATTGCCCAATTAATTTCTCTCGGAAAGAGACTCGATGGACGGGGCCTAACTGACTACCGCGAAATCCATGTGGAAACAGGGATTATTGAACGCGCCGAAGGCTCTGCCCGTATGCTCCTCGGCAAAACCGAAGTTATGGTCGGAATAAAAATCGAAGTCGGCGAGCCTTTCTCCGACGTGCCTAATGAAGGGGTTCTCACCGTTAACGCCGAGCTTGTGCCTCTGGCTTCACCAACTTTTGAGGCTGGACCGCCCGACGAGAACTCCATAGAGCTTGCGAGGGTCGTTGACCGAGGCATAAGGGAGTCGAAGGCAATAGACATGGAAAAATTGTGCCTCATACCTGGAAAGAAAGCCTTCGTGGTCTTTGTGGACGTTTATGTCCTTAACCACGACGGAAATCTCATAGACGCTTCAGCCATGGCATCGTTAGCCGCTTTGCTTAACACGAAGCTTTTCAATTACGAGTTGGAAAACGGAGAGGTCAAAAAAAAGCCTGGATACACTCAGCTTCCCATGAGAAACTATCCTATAGCCGTTACTTTCGCCAAAATAAAGGACAAGCTCATAGCTGATCCTTCGTTGGAGGAGGAGCAGGTCATGGACGCCAGGCTAACGATAACCGTGGAGAAGGATGGAAAAATCTGTGCGATACAGAAAGGCGAATCAGGATATTTCACAGTAGAACAAATTTTGGAAGCCGCGAAAACAGCTCAGAGGAAAGCTGAAGAATTAAGGAAAGTCGTGGTGAAGGGCTGATGGGTCGCAAAAGGAGAACCAAGAAGGTCGGTCCGACAAGGGGGTTGGGCGCCCGTTATGGAACAGCTCCTAGAAAACGGTACATCGAAGTTCTAACGGAAATGAAAAAGGCTCACAATTG
The DNA here is from genome assembly GCA_037439925.1 of Candidatus Bathyarchaeota archaeon. Taxonomy (GTDB): domain Archaea; phylum Thermoproteota; class Bathyarchaeia; order Bathyarchaeales; family Bathyarchaeaceae; genus JBBIVD01. The sequence goes on along the minus strand of JBBIVD010000082.1, from coordinate 3,131 downwards.
CCCCCAGTGCGGCGCCCAATCGGTTCGGCGAGAAAGCGTGGGCGTTTGGAAATGCAGAAAATGCGGCTTAACATTCACGGGAGGCGCCTACACGCCTACAACGAAGCTAGGGGTTGTAGCTAAGCGTTCAGCTAAGGGAGCGTCATCCTGAGAGGAAACTGTTGATACTGATAACTACTTCTAGGAACCCCACTAGGCGAATAAGGACTCTCTGCAACGATCTCGCACGCTCCATACCCAACGCTGTGCGAGTTAATCGCGGCAAAATGAACCTCGACGGAGTAGCCGAAAAAGCCTTAGAACTAAACGCCGACAGAGTTATTATCATTAACCGATGGAAAGGCGGACCGGGAAAAATTGAACTTTTCCAAGTTGTGCAAGAAGGCTTGACGCTTTTTCCTCCATTACTTTATGTTCGAGGCGTTCGACTTCAAAGGGAATTTAAGGCGAAGGTTAGACCATTTCGGGCAACCGCCATAACTATGCCTCCCAAGAGCCCTAACGAAATCGTGAGGATTGCAGAGTCCTTAGCGAACTTTCTTAACGTTCCAATTTTACAAGTAGGCGTTTTGCCTACTGAGTTTCAAGCTTCAATGCATATTTCATCCGATATTTCGCGCTTCACTCAAATTACTTTTCTACTCCTTCCCAAGATTATGGAGGTGGGCCCACGCCTCACCTTGTCGCATGTTATATGGGAGGGAACGAAATGAAAGCCAGCGCAGTTATATGCCTAAGATTTTCATCCGAGGAACACGCAAAAATTGTACTCCGAGCTTTAGAGCCTGAAACCAAAACCATGCCTACAACACGTTCAGAAGTAGAAATCGAAGGCGATGGCAGGAGCTTAACCATACGCTTCGAGGCGAAGGATACGTCCGCCTTGAGGGCGTCCATTAATTCTTATCTCCGCTGGATTTCGCTTATAAACGACGCACGCTCAGTTCTGCAATCCCTATAGAAATCGTTTCGTCGATAATGCGAAATGGAGCACACCGCTGTCGCAGAATCTATAAAGATGCTTTGCATAAAATTCACAGTGAATTCCAATGAAGAAAAGTCGCGAGAGAGAACTTGTTCAAACGGTTCCGTTAAGAGAAGTCAATCGCTTAGAAGTAATAAGTTTGATGGACAACTCAGTGGATTTCTTATCCACAACCGAAAGGAAAGAAGTTCATCATGTCCGAAAGTGGGTGAAAGAAAATAAAGGGGAAGAATGGGTGGAAGAACATTTTTGTCTGCCCATGGCTGAGCACGGCTTTTCAATGCTTATTCGTGTCTTCTGCGACGATAAATTTCACAGCATACTATTCGACGCTGGCGGTAGCCCCGATGGCGTAGTAACCAACGCTCGTAGGATGGGGCTGAATCTATCCGAGGTTGAATCCATTGTTCTGTCGCATGGGCATTATGATCATTTCGGTGGACTGCTGGCAGTTCTGAAGGTTATCAACAGGGAAAATCTTTCTATCGTTGTTCATGAGGACATGTTCAAGACCAGAGGCGTGATAGAACCTGACGGAACTTTGAGGAAATATCCAGATTTTCCAACAGACGTCCAAGTGAAGCCGGCTAAATACATTAGAACGAAAAGCCCCTATATTTTAGCCGACAACATGATGCTCGTCACGAGTGAAATCCCACGAGAAACGGACTTTGAAAAAGGATTTCCACAACACAGAGTTCTGGTTAATGGCGAGTGGCAATCTGATCCGTGGATTTGGGACGATCGAGCAGTTGTGATTAACGTTAGCGGAAAAGGTTTAGTGGTAATATCGGGTTGCGCCCACGCTGGCATAATTAACACAACGCTCTATGCACAGCAGCTCACGGGAATTGCAAATGTCTACGCTATAATGGGCGGCTTCCACTTGGCAGGAGAAGAAAGCGAAGCGAGGATAAGCCAAACTATAGAAAAATTAAAACTTTTGAACCCCAAGTTAGTGGTGCCTTCGCACTGTACAGGCTGGAGAGGAACCTACGCCATAGCCGAAGCTTTTCCCCACGCTTTCATCTGGAACAGCGTCGGAAACCTCTACAGGCTCTAATCATGCCGATCTTCAGCATCCTTGAGAATAAAAACCTCCTCGGCAGAGTCTTCTGGAAAAGCTTAGAAAAGCATTTCATAGTTATAAGGATTACAAAAAATGAAGGATACTACTGTTATATAGAAAACTTCCATAACTCAAATAAGCCGCGAAAAGAAGAAACTATTAAGGGAAATAACTGTTTTGAAAGGCTTCAGAGATGCCGAAAAAGAAAAAGAAGGAAAGTTTGAAGGAGAAAAGGCGTCGCGCAGCGTTAAAGCGCGAAAGAGCCTTAAAATCTGAGCGCATAAGGATTGAAAGGGAAATTGAGAGGAGACACGCTAGCGCGCGAGGCAGAATTTATCGCAGAGTTTTCGTTGTGATTTGCCTAGTCGCATTAGTCCTTGTTTCCTATAGCGTTTGGCAGTACATGCAGAAATCCACCCCATCATCGACTGAGTCTCAACCAACCGAACCCACTGAGCCTGAGCAGCCTTCACCTTCTTCTAATGAAAATGAAGCTCCATCTTTCACGTTAACTGACATAGATGGCAATGCATTCTCGTTGGACGATTTTAGAGGAAAAGTTGTAGTTTTAGATTTCTTTTACATTCGATGCCCATGGTGTGACGATCAAATCTTAGAATTGGAGGAAATCTACGAAAGCTACAGCCACGATAAAGTTGAAATAATATCGATAAGCATTGACCCAGCCTATGACACCATTAATCGTCTTAAAGAGTTTGAAACGGGGCCAAATCAGTTTAGCAGTCTAAATTATGAAATAGGTTGGACGCTCACAAGAGACACGAATGGGGTAGCAACAAAATATGGAATCAGCGCTGCTCCAACGACTGTGATAATTGACGAAGAAGGATTTATTTCTCCGCACAGCCCATTTATTGGATGGACTGACGCAACACAACTGTCAAGTGAAATTGATGCCTTGTTAAACCGCTGATTGAAAATCGAAAGGAGAACAATTCAATGTATAAGATACTACATATCAAGTTGAAGTTGCTACTGTTAATCATTTTTATTCTCATGATCGCATTGAATGTAAACGACTATTGGCTAATAGAGATACTGGTAAGATATGTTTGT
>JBBIVD010000081.1:0-5796 GCA_037439925.1 Candidatus Bathyarchaeota archaeon | reverse complement strand
TTCGATTTTGCTTTTTGCAGATTCTTTTTTCAATCTGAGAAGGATTACGCCTGGCGGTTTGTATGTGGCGGCGAGCCATCCGAAGTCTTTGTCATTGGTGATGATCACTCGATTTTCTTCTTTGGCTTTCTGAATGACTTCTATGTCTTCGGCTCCTCTCATAATTTCTATAGCTGACACAGCGTCGAAGCCCATCTGGTTCAGCTTTTTAGAGACTCTTATACCTGTGCTTTCGTCAACTAAAAACTTCAATGCGACTTCATTCCGCTGCTACTGGGTAAACTTCCTCTTTGCCCATGAGCTTTGCTGCGTAGAGTAACGCCGCTTTTATGTCGTCTCTTGTTAGATGCGGGTAGTCTTTGAGAATGCCTTCGATGGATATTCCTTGAGCCAGAAGCCTTAATATTTGTTCTACGGGGATTCTGGTGCCCTTAATTATGGGTTTTCCAACCATGACCTTAGGGTCAACAACGATTCTATCAAGGAGCCTTTCTTCAGCCTTCATAACGTTCTACCTAAATTTACGTTCTCTCTTCAGACTATTTAAGATTCTGGCTGAGTGGTGTCCACTACGCCCATATATACCATGTCTCTGTGGGGCTGTCTCCCTTTATAGGGTGCGTAAAAGGCTTAGTTGGTTATTTTACTCTATGCTTATTCTTTTTCCTTCAGGCTTCTTCTCAAGCCTTTCTAGGGTTACTTCCAGCACGCCGTTCTTGTAGGAAGCCTTGGCGCTTTTCGGGTCAACCTTAACTGGCAGGTCTACTTCTTTGCGGTATTTGCGTTTTTCAGTGTCCACAGAAATGGTTAAGGTGTTTTCTGTGCCGTAAAGCTGAATGTCTTCTTTTTCGACGCCTGGAACTTCGGCTATGACTTGGACCACTTTGTCGCCTGTTACCACGTCGACTAGGGGCTCTCTCTCCTCTGCTGCTTGAGGAATTCCAAGCCTCGAAGGCTTAACGTTTCCGAATTCTCTAATTATGGGCTTTCCGTCTGGTCCAAGCGTCATGGAGTATCCGTAAACGTATGGCCCCCAAGTTTTAACTGTGCTTCCGTCTGGCAATTTACGTTCCTTAACGAGCTCTTCTGGAAAGCCCTTGGAAAGTTGCCTAAACATGTCTTCGAACATTCTGTCTATCTCATCAAATAACGAAAAGTGGCGTCTCCTCCTTCTGAACCACTCGTCCCAATAACTCAAATTCTATTCACCTTCCCAAAATGCAGTAAGTAAAAGTCAAAAATAAAAGGTTTACTTAAATTATGCCATTTTACGCTGAGACGTTAGCAGTATGATTAATCCTTTTTTGTCTATACTTTTTCACTAAGATAACCGATACGATTGCCAAGGCAGTGATCAGAAGTAAAAAGGGCAGCGGGCTTACTGGAAAACCTGATACAGCTTGGGTTCCGATGATCTCAACGTGTTGGGCGGTCTGATTGTAAGTGAAGTATAGGAAAGTGTGAGTGCTGTTTTCCGTTATAAGCGGATATATTTGATCACTGTCCAGTAGGACATTCCATGCATTCGAGGGTTCCGCCTTTAAAAGGGCCTTTGGAACAGTAACATTGCAGAATCCCATTGTGCTAGGCGGCGCCTTTATGCCGAAGCTAATCTTCTTGTCTGATCGGCTGAAATTGAAGTTAGTTAGGGAAGAGTTGCTTAAGGCTACGACGTTGTAGGTTACCCCGTTTGCAGCCGCATCGAATTTCCACCTTACTGTTATAGGTGAAATTCCTTCGATGACTTTGACAGCCAGATAGTCAATAAAGCTTGGAAGGTCCACCGCCAATTCTCCGTTCAAGCTTTCTATGAAATACTGACCAACGTAAGTTCCCGTGGAATCCTCGTAAATGTGAACAGTATAATTTCCGCTGGAAAGACCGCTGAACTCCAGCTTGGCTCCAGAGACCGTGCTAGAAGCGTTATGCTGAATCCAAGCGAGGGCGAATCCGTCGCCCTGAATGCCAAACACACTCGTATCCGTTGCGCCACTTATGTTTCCCGTGCCAGCACTTATGTTTAGGCTAGGCCACGGAACATCGCGGATGAAGGCTGCGAAATGTAGGTAGCGGTCCCACATCTCCGCCGACATTTGCCAAGAAGGGTCTTGCCACCACATGGATGAGTAGCCTGAGCCTGATGTGAGGGCTGCCCAAAGTCCGCTATGGAGGAACTCTACTTTGTCTTCAGAGTTTATGCCGTATTCGCCGATGACCACGGGTTTGCCGCTGTTTTCATACTGTTTGATATATTCGCTGACTTGCAGCGCTAAATTGTTAGGGTTACTCTGATTGTAAGTGTGTATTTGGATGACGTCGTTGGCGTCGGATAGGAAGGTTTGGTCCCAAAAGACGTCGCCTGAGCAGCTCGTCGCTAAGGGTCTGTGATGAGTGTCGTTTTGTCTGAAGACTTGGGCTACGTCTTCTTGCCACGCTTTCACCATGGCGTCGGTGACGGGCACGTAGGGATCAACTCCGCGGCCAACTAGGTTCACCTCGTTCCAGAACTCCCAGATAGCGATGCGTGAGTTGTTGCCCCAACGGTTGAGGATATAATTGAACCTCTTTTTGATGTAGTCTCTGGCTGTCAGATCGGTGAAGAAGTCAGCTGGGTTTTCGCATGGTCCGCCGTTATCTGCGTTGTAGGGATTCGAATCCCAGTGGTTTCCATGCAGGTTTGAGAAGTCGGTGAAAGTGAGGAGGACGAGCTGTATGTAAATATCGTATTCTTCGGCTAGGGCTAAGATGTTGTCCAGCTGCGTGGCGGCGGACTCGCTGTAAACTTTAAGCTGAGGCTCTATGTTGACATGCCAAGAGCACATCCAAACTCTGCCTAAATTTATGTTGTGAGCTTTCATGTTCTGAGCCTGTGATTCGTAGAACCACCAGCCTGTGTTAATCCCAACTGGATAGAAGGGGGTTCCGTCGTCGAAAACGAGAAAACGCGGGTCTTCAGGTGAAACGCGGACATAGCCGTGGTATGTTTCATTATACTCCTCCATTGCCCCTATGCCGGTCGTATTAAGTGGGAGTTCAGCTTTGTTCTCTGGGTTTCGGCTAAGCGGCGCTGCAGGCATAATCTCAAGCATGCTTACAGTCAAAATTACTATGAAAAAGATGCATAACGACGAATTTTTAATTTTCATTTTCGGTTTTCTCTTTTCCTTAGGCACTTCACACACGATATCTCAGAACCTTAAATGTTTGAGGGTTTCAATAAATGCTTCAGTCAACTTACCCTATTTAATGCTGTTGAAAGATTGAGGGATTTAGGGTTTAATCCCGTGGCGCTAGCCTCAGAGAAGGGCAACCTTAAGCGCTAAGAAGTCTTAGCCCAAGCCAAGTTCAGAAAATGCATGAAATCCTACTCGGAGTTTCCAGCGGCTACTATAAGCGGTTAAAGGGCTCAGGCAAGGCTTACGTGAACAAAAGCGAATACAGAGAGTTCATAAGGAAAGCCTCCCATGAAAAAATAGCCAAAATCCTCCGAACCCTCGCCATCCTCAACGCCATAAAAAGAACCCAAAAAAGTTAGAGAAGTAAGCCTACCAATAAAGGCATCCTTCTCAACAACCTAAAGATTTAATATCTTGTAATACATTTTATATCTCTTGTGATACGCATGCCCGATTCCGTTTCCCTAAGGCTAAACAGAAAAACAGTCTCTGAGCTAGACGAAATAGCCAAGCTCGAGGACAAAGACCGCTCATCCCTGCTAAGAGAAATCATCGAGGCTGGAATAAAAAACAAAAAAATCGAGCAATCCATCAAGCTCTATCAAAAAGGAAAAGTCTCCATGTGGAAGGCTGCACGCCTCGCTGAGCTTTCCCTATGGGAATTTATGGAAGAATTATCAGCAAGGAAGATTCCAATTCAATATTCTGAACGCGACTTAGAGGAAGACCTTAAAGCCCTAGAAGAGTAAAAGGCATGCAAGTAATCGTTAACGCTAGCCCCCTCATCTGGCTGGCGAAAATAGGCAAACTAAGCCTACTAAAAACCCTTTATGGACAAGTTTCGATTCCACGCGAAGTCTACATTGAAACAGTAGAGAAAGGCTTAGAACAAGGGTTTAGAGACGCAATAATCATTAAGGAAGCCTGCGAAGAAGGCTGGATCAAAATTGTCGACCTAAAAAATGTTCAAACGAGGCTTAGAGACAAAATTCTCTCAAGCTTAAAGGAACTGGACAAAGGCGAAGTGGACGCCATAGTCTACGCCAAAACCACAAAAGCAGACCTAATCCTACTAGACGATTCCACAGCGAGAGCCTTCGCAGAATCATGGGAAATCAAAGCCAAGGGAACGCTATACGTAATCCTAAAAGCCTACAAGCAAGGAGCCCTAACAAAAAACGAAACAAAAGAAAGCGTAGCCAACCTAATAGAAAAAGGATTCAGAATAGACCCAAAACTACTCACAAAAATAACCAAACAAATCTCATAACAACACTTCTCTGCAGACAAGATGCACCCCCCTAAGAGTTACATGTTTACGGTCTGGTGTCACCTTTTAAGCGGAGAAAATGGTTACACCAGAATTAAATAACGCCGAAATTATTCTTTAATTTGGGTCGAGTTGTCCGAAATCAGTTTAGCCAGATATCACAAACCGAAGTCAGCCCAGTCGGATGTCCCTTCTATCTTCCACAGTGTTCTGTTCGCCTATCAGAAAGCTCTCCAAAACATGTTTCGAAAAGACACCACAACAGAGCACGTCATAAAAAGGACGGAGAAAAATACCTTTTTGTCATCGATGGATGCGTCTTCGCTGAACACGTGCATAGCAGACTAAACACGAAGGACATAACGTGCCCATTAGCGATATTCGTAATGGCGATAGCCCAAAAAACCAGCAAACGACGAGTGAAGGCACACCCCTCCGAATTCAACCCCTTCGGAGCGAAAACCCTGATAGGATACTAAAAGCATAACGCTAATACCTATTAAACTTTCTTGAGCCGAAATGCGATGGCTCAAAGACTCAGAAGTAAGCCTACTCATGAAGGCATCTGAAAAGTCTTAAAAGGCTAAAAGCTTTTTTACAACGAATCCAATGGAATAGGCAAATCTTGAACTAAGCTAGATAGGTGAAGCCTTTGAGTTTCAAAGAAGGCTTAGAGGATAAGGCTAACATTATAAGATTGCATGTTCTAGCCTCGACCACTAAGGCTAAGTCTGGGCATCCAACGAGCTGCCTCTCATGCGCAGAAATCATGGCGACCCTATTCTTCAAAGAAATAAACGTGGACCCTGAGAACATTGACTACTTGGACAACGACGAATTCATCCTGTCGAAGGGGCACTCCGCCCCCGTAATATACGCCGCACTAGCCGAAATAGGCGCCATACCAAAAGAGAAAATCATGACCCTAAGGGAATTCTCATCCGAACTCGAAGGACACCCAGTTCCACGAATCAAAGGAATAAGGGTGGCAACGGGCTCACTGGGACAAGGACTATCCATAGGCTTAGGCATGGCCTACGCCAAAAGGCTCCTCAAAATAAACAGGAGAGTTTACGTTCTTCTCGGAGACGGAGAAATGGCCGAAGGCAACGTCTGGGAAGCACTCAACTTCGCGAGAAAACTCCGTCTCTCAAACATCACAGCCATATTAGACATGAACAGACTTGGCCAGTCTGAGCCGACCATGTATCATTGGGACTCGGAAGCCTACAAAAAGAGAATAGAAGCCTTCGGCTGGAATGTCTTCGTCTGCGATGGGCACGACGTCGACGAACTAGCCGAAGCCTTCAGCCGAGCGAAAAAATCGGATAAACCATCCTTCATAATAGC
>JBBIVD010000080.1:0-5975 GCA_037439925.1 Candidatus Bathyarchaeota archaeon | reverse complement strand
GTGAAATTCAGGACGACAATATAGAGAACATAGCCGAAACCAGCGCCTTCGAGGCGGCGGAAAAGTGTAAATTGCCCATCATTGTCGAGGATGCGGGTCTCTTTATTGAAGCCTTAAACGGTTTTCCTGGACCATACTCTTCTTATGTTTACCGAACCTTAGGAACGAAGGGAATCCTAAAGCTTATGAACGGCTTAGAAAATAGGAATGCCTACTTTCGCTCGGTGGTTGCCTTCTGCGACCCTGAAAACTCAGTTAAGTGCTTCGACGGAAAAGCCGTGGGAAGAATAGCTCAGGAAGAGCGGGGAGGCTCTGGCTTTGGCTTCGATCCGATTTTTGAGCCTTTAGGCGGCGGCAAAACTTTTGCAGAGATGACCGTGGAAGAGAAGAACAGGTATTCGCATAGGGCTCAGGCGTTAAGAAAGTTTGTCGAATGGTATGTTTCAGCCTTTCGACGAAGGTTTTAAATATGCGGTTTCCTTGCTCATAAAAGGATTTCGGAGAGATTAAAAATTGCCCAAGAGGGAAAAGGGAATATCCCATTCTACGAGGCCTGTTGCCAGGAGGCCGCCCGCGTGGTGTAGGTATACGCCCGAGGAAGTCGAATCCTTGGTCGTTAAGCTTGGTAAGGAGGGGCGTTCCTTAAGCACCATTGGGACGATTCTGCGTGATCAGCATGGAATCCCTTTGGTTAAGCCCATAATAGGAAAGTCCATATCCCAAATTTTGAAGGACGCAGGCTTAGCTCCGTCCCTTCCCGAAGACCTAGAAAGGCTCTTGGGTAAGGCTAAAAGCCTACAGGTTCACCTTGAAAAAAATAGGGAAGACCTAAGCAATAAGAGGGCTCTCCAAATCATTGAAGCTAAAATCCATAAGCTGACGACGTATTACAAGCGCAGAGGCGTTTTACCACCAGAATGGAAATATTCTTAGTTTTCATTGAATTAGTATTTCGTTAGTCTTCGTTTATAGATGGCAACGGCAAACATGAGCACGATGAATATGAGTAAGATTGATGTCCACGTGGGAAACTCTGGGATTACATGAATAAGGTCTTTGACGGTTATTTCGTTGTTTGCGGTGTCGGTTTCGCCGCTTAAGGTTTCCGCCTTAGCCTTTATTGTGTAGTTGCCTGCAGCCACGCCAAAAGTGTTCCATGTGAAATTTAGGGTTATTTGGACTCCAGCCGCCAGATCGGTGACAGTTTTCGTATCTATCTCGGTTGAGTTATAGTAGACTGTAACGTTGAAGGTTTCAGGGAAGGAGCCGTTATTCATAACCACCAGGGTGACGTTCACTATTCCGCCAACAGTTACTTCGTTTTTGTCTAAAGTTACGCTGATAATGGCTATGTCATAAATCCCTATTGTTATCGTTTGCGATGTAGTATCATTGTTAAGCGTGGTTCCTAGTACGGGATCTATGCACACGACGGTTAAGTTCACTATGTAAGTGCCAACTGCCGTATATGTGTGTTCCGTAACCGAGTCAGCTTCCGTTACAGGGAATGATCCGTCGCCGAAGTCCCAAGTGTAATTGGCGATGGGCACCTCGGCTGTGCCGTTCCAGCCTGGCAAAGAAGCCGAAGCGTCAAAGGTTACCGTGTCGCTTGGAGCTGGATATTCTGGTGAGTAGGTGAACGATGCCACAGGGGGTTTAGGCAGTGTGCTAATTGGAATGTTTGTGGCGATTAAATTCATTTTTCCGCTGAATTGACCTGTCCATTCCTCATTAATTAATAACCCTGTTCCCTTGTCATACCAATAGGTATAGCTGGATCCTCCAGATTCTTGGGATAGCTCCCAGCAGTCTATGAGAAGCCCGCTGAAGTTAAGGATTCGGCTGCCAATCACGGTTGCTTCTCCACTCATTAAGTTCACTTTTGAGCCGAGGGTGATGCTCGTCTCTATCAAGCCGAAATACCATGTGCCAACATAAAAACTGCCCGCCCCTACACCGCTCTCCACCAGCCTGTTCAGAGTGTTAACGACTAACCAGCCTGTAGGCGCAAATGGGCTTGTGGTTTCTATGTTGACGTTAATCAGGTGTGGTGAAACGTAATGGTCGTAGGTGAAATTCCATTCGCTCGTGTAGGTTGTTCCACCGAACGTTACTGAAAAACTGTATTTTGCCCATCGTCCTTCCGTCGGGTGGATTAAGGGATACGTGACCGACACGAGTCTTGTCGCCATGTTGTTGTAGGTGTAATTTTCCCCTGAAACTGGCGGCGCATAGGCTGTCACGTTATATGTTCCCAAATCGGTTGGAGCCCAAAGGTAGCTGATGGTGTAGGATGTTCCGCTGAGCAGTTCAGTGATGGGTGTGGAATTAACCACTGTTCCATTAATCATTAGGAATAGTTCCGTCGACTCATTGTTTAGTCCACGATTATATACGGTTGCGTTCAGTAGCGAGGTTCCGCCCGGCTCAAGGTAACTCGGCGCCTCCAGAGACACGTCTAATTCATGCTCCAGCGGAATCGCACTAATGAAAGTGGTTATGCTCTCCGCTGGAAGATTAACGTTGAAGGAATTACTTGAGACCAGTATGTTTCCAGCATATGCGCAGTTTTCAGAGGCCGACGTACGATATTGGTTGAAGGCAGCAACGGAAACATTGCCCTCTGGAATAAACTTTGTGGTCTCTTCTCCTATAACTTACCATTTATAAAAGGGGCTCAGCCGAACCCGAACATACATTTTTATATAAAACACACACAACAAATCCAGCTACCGTATGAGTTGGAAAGGGGAAGCAAAGCCAAAAGTAATGGAGAAACTCGGCGAATAAATGCGGGAGGAAGCCGAAAGCATTGCAACAAATGGCAATCGAAAAAGAAAAGGTTGAAAACTTGCTGAAAAGCGCCTCTGAGGCAGCTGACCGCCTTTTAGAATACGTGGAGAAAGGCGAGATCATCCATGTTATTTCCCACCTAGACGCGGATGGGCTGGCAGCGGCGGGCATCATCAGCAAATCACTCTTTAGATTAGGCGGGTTTTTCCGAATCCGCATCAATAGGTGGATGGACGAAAAAATTTTAAATGAGCTGGTCGCAGAGAAGCCTGCCCTAACCGTTTTCACTGACCTCGGAAGCGGCTATCTCGATTTATTGAAATCGGTTCTTCCCGACTTCCCAGCAATCATCATTGACCACCATCAGCTTGTGGGCGGACCGTCACCAAATTTTTTTCAGGTTAACCCGCACGTTCACGGGATTGACGGGGCTCGCGACATCAGCGGAGCAGGCGTAGCATACCTCGTGGCGAAAGCCTTAGATAAGAAAAACGAAGATTTAGCCTGCCTAGCCGTAGTGGGCGCCCTAGGAGACCTTCAGGACAAGTATGAGCAGAGGAAATTAGGAGGCGTAAACGAAAAGATAGTTGAAGATGCGGTGAACGCGGGCTACATCAAAGTTGAAACTGATCTGCTTCTCTTTGGGAGGGAAACTCGACCCATCCACAAGGCTTTAGCCTGCAGCACAGACTTCTTCATTCCTGGCATAAGCGGAGAAGAAGACAAGAGCCTAGCCTTCTTGACGAGTCTAAAGATCGCTCCGAAATATAAGGATAAGTGGCGTGCCTTAAGGGACCTTTCGGAAAACGAGAAGAAAGAACTTTTCTCGGCGTTAGCTGACTACCTAACCTCTAAGGGCTTTTCGGGCAATGTCGCATTAAACTTGATAGGAAACGTTTACACCTTAACTCACGAGGAGCCCTGGACTCCCATGAGGGATGCCCGCGAATTCGCTTCTCTGCTTAATGCCACTGGAAGAATGGATAGGCCGAGTCTAGGCATAGCCCTATGCATGGGAGACCGCGGGTCCGCACTAGAAGAAGCCAACACTGTCCTAGAGGAATATCGGCGGACTATCACCAAATACATGAATTGGCTGACCGAGAAGCCAGAACGCATACAAGAACTGAATAACATTTACGTGATCCATGGAGGAAAAACAATCGACGACAAGGTCATAAGCGCCATATCCACCATACTTTCCACGAGCTTACCTAAACCCGAAAAACCCCTCATAGCCTATTCAATAATCCCCCAAGAAGGAGTAGCGAAGGTCTCGGCGAGAGCGCCAAGCCTAATGGGCAAGACGATTAATCTGGGCGAAATTATGCGTATAGCAGCCGAAAAATTCTCGGGAAGAGGGGGAGGACACGACGTAGCCGCGGGAGCCCAAGTGCCCATACCCCAAATAGACGAATTCATAAAATTCACAAACGAACTAATCGGAAACTGGCTGAAGGAATGAACCTTGGCTTATTAAGAGCAGCTGGCTGAAACGGCCTTCTCAGCCACTTGAATTGACATTAGAATATCGTCGATTGTGGCGATAAAGCTCTCAAGGTTTCTTCTGCACTTAACTAAAGTAATTACTTTAGGTCCTCTCCTTACTGTTTTAATTGTTAAGCCCCTAGGAACTTTAACGTTGTCTGGCGAAACAGCCTTAGCGACGGCTTCCGCTTTCCTTGGACTTTTATAGGATAGGGTTATTTTTGCTTCCAAGCTTCGTCCTTTCCATTACGCATGGATTGTGGCATCAGTAAATTAAATATTTAGGATAACCTTTAACCTAAGGCAGATAGGCAAATAAAAAATGAAATAGTTTGTTGGCGGGAAGCCGAAGGGGTTCTCCGAATTGCTGGATATAAAGCTGATTCGTAAACAGCCGGAAATCGTAAGGGACAACTTAATGAAGAGAGGAGCCGCTGAAAAGCTTCAGATGCTCGATGAGCTAATTGAACTTGACAGGGCTTGGCGAAAGTCCATAGTTGAGTTAAATGAGCTTAGACGCAGAAGAAATGTGCTAACTGCTGAAATTGCCAAACTGAAGAGCAGGGGAGAGGATGCGAGCGAAAAAATTAGAGAGGCGGAAAAAATTTCAAATAATATCAAAAAATTGGAAGATAAAATTGTAAAACTTAAGGAAAAAATTAATTATGCATTATTAAGGATACCAAATATTCTGCACGACTCCGTTCCTATTGGAAAAGATGAAAATGACAATGTTGAGATAAGAAGATGGGGCAAACCTCCAAAGTTTGATTTTCAGCCAAAAAGCCATTTAGAGATTTTGCAAAATCTCGGAATGATCGACTTTGAAAGCGCAGCAAAAGTTTCGGGCAGTGCATTTTACTACTTAAAGGGTCATGCGGTTTTGCTTGATTTAGCATTACAAAGATTCGCCATAGATTTTCTCATGAAAAAGGGCTTTCAAGTGTTTGAGCCTCCGCTTATGGTAAATAAGAGATCATATGAAGGAATGATTGGAGACCCGTTTGATTTCGCCGAGGCCAGTTATAAGATTGAAGGCGAGGACCTTTATTTAATACCTACAGCTGAATATCCCTTAGGCAGTATGTTTACGGATTTCATTTTTAATAAAAAAGACTTACCTCTAAGAGTTTGTGGTGTTAGTGCTTGTTTTAGGAAAGAAGTTGGTACTCATGGAAAATATTCAAAAGGACTATTTAGGGTGCATCAATTTAATAAAGTTGAACAGTTTATTTATTGTTTACCCGAAGAAAGTTGGCAACTTTTCGAAGAACTTCAAAAAAATTCTGAGGAACTCTATCAGAAATTAGGATTAGCCTATCGGGTAGTTCTCCTCTGTAGCGGTGATACAGGGGCAAAATCTGCTAAAACTTATGATATGGAAGTTTGGATGGCCGACGGAAAATACAGGGAAAGCGGAAGCAATTCAAATTGTACAGACTATCAAGCAAGAAGGTTAAACATAAGATATAGAGAAAAAGAGGGCTACCCCACCATTGGCTTTGTCCACACTTTAAACAATACAGCCTTAGCTACGTCCAGAACAATGATAGCTATTCTTGAACAGTTTCAACAAGAAGACGGAACAGTCTTAATTCCGAAAGCCCTTCAGCCTTATATGGGCGGAATAGAAAAAATAGGATAAACGCTATTAAAGAAAAGTTGCGATTAGCACCTAAAATGCATTGTGTAGC
>JBBIVD010000079.1:4952-5980 GCA_037439925.1 Candidatus Bathyarchaeota archaeon | reverse complement strand
ACGTTGGGAAAATTCTGTTTTCACCTCTCGAGCCAATGTGCATAGAAAAGTATTCTGAGTTTCCAGAGTTGGGCAGATTCGTCGTCGAAGGAGGAAAGGGAACCGTGGCGGCTGGAATAGTCCTCGAAACAGAAACTATGAGGATGGACCAAACTTGCTTGAGCTAGTTTTTCTAGCACTCTTAGCCTTTTGCCTCGAAATGATTGACAATGGGTTAGGCGGCGGATTCGGAACTATTATGACTCCTCTCTTGATAATTTTAGGTTACGACCCGAAAATAATCGTTCCAGCCATCTTAGTAAGTGAGACAGTGAGCGGAGTGTGGGGCGGCTACTGTCATGTGAGGCTCAAGAACGTTAACTTCAAAGCCGTTGGAATAACATTGCTCGGCAGCGTAATTGCGATGATTTCGGCGTCTTTCATCATAGGCGTCTTGCTACCTAGCATCATTGTGAAATGGTATGCAAGTATTTTGGCATTCGTAATGGGCGTTTTTGTAATTTACAAGTCTTATGGAAGGATTCAAGCCCGAGACCCCGACGACTTCTCCAAATGGAAATGCGCCCTACTCGGCGGAATAATCGGATTCAACAAGGGAAGCACAGGCGGAGGCTACGGTCCCTTAAGCGTATCGGGCTACATTCTGTTAGGCATTCCAGCAGCCATAGCAATTGGAACAACCACCATCGCTGAAGGAGTAGCGTGTACAATGGGCGTAGTAATCTACGGGTCAACCATTGGAATAGCCCTCAGCATAGCGATACCGATAGCCGTGGGCTCCGCGGTCGCCGACCCGATTTCAGCGTGGATAAATAACGCATTGAGAAAGAGGGTTGATCCGCCCTTTCACGGCAGGCTTGTGGGAGTTGCCATGACAGTGTTAGGCTTGATTACAATTTTGAGGCTGCTTAACTTTATTTGAACTTTTCTTCGAGCATTTTCGTTAGGAATTTGAACACTGAAAATGCGGCTTTTCTGTCGGCCCTGAAGTCAGAGGTCGCTCCTAGCAGGCATACGCCCTCCAATCC
>JBBIVD010000079.1:0-4933 GCA_037439925.1 Candidatus Bathyarchaeota archaeon | reverse complement strand
AGCGCCCAATAGAAGTCCAGTGGCTCCAACGATTCTTCCTTTTCCATATATTACTGCGCCTTTCTCCATGATTTCCACGGCTAATTTTGAAGACGTGGCGGCTACGTGGACTTCTCCAGCGGGGCGTGTGGTCGGCAATCCGCCAACAGTCACTATGAATTTGCATTTGTATTCCTTTATGAAGTCTAAGATTCTGCTGCATAACTCATAGTGAGCTTTTATGTCTTCCAAGGGAGGCTGAGCGTCCCCAGTTAAAATTATTAAGTTAGGCTTCCCGCTAGAGGAGGCGTAAAACTCGTAGCGGGGAGGGCGGCAAATTCCGTCTTTATTTATGATTACGTAGTCTGGAAAAAAGGGAGAATACATTTCGGCGAAAAGCTCGGCGCGGCTAAACTCAATCATCAGTCGAGCCGCAATCTTGCCCACGTTTCCAAATCCGGGAAGACCCTCAACCAACACGGGTTCTTCCAGCTTCGGATGAGACAAACAACGAAAGTAGGGTTCATCCAAAGTCAACACCAACCATCCCTAGTTAACATGGCTAGACCCTTTAGGCTTTTCGCACCTAATAATTATTTTCAATGTGTCTCAACACATTCGTCAGAACTATCCCGAAAAACAAAACCATGCAAGCCGTTTATCCTTATAAAAATATTTAAGGAACACTCGTCCCACAATTGAGAATGACGAAAATGCAGCGGGGTGGGGTAGCCAGGTTAACCCGCTGGGCTCATAACAGCTTTGTGAGAAACCCAGAGATCGGTTGTTCAAATCGACCCCCCGCTACCAAACTCCTTTTCGCAAAGAAGCATTCCACAGAATTCCAGGTAAAAATTTATATACTTAAATGATTTTGAGATTGGCGAAGGGGAGCTGGGCGGTGACCCGGCTGAGAGGACGGCTGAACGCCGTCGACCCCTAGAACCTGATCCAGATAATGCTGGCGGAGGGAAAAAGGAACGAGTAAAGCGACCAGGGCTAGGATAATTGCAGAAATTATTGTTTTCGTTGCCCTTTCGAGTGGTCTCAGTTACATTAAACTGTTCAGTCTTCCACAGGGCGGTTCAGTAACCGCTGCGTCTATGGTGCCTATTCTCTGGTTGTCTCTGAGAAGAGGGGCGAAAGTCGGTCTATTTGCCTGTGTAGTCTATGGCTTGATTCAGTTGTTTTTGGAGCCTTTCATTGTTCATCCTGTGCAGGTGTTGCTTGACTATCCAATAGCCTTTGGGGCTCTTGGACTTGCGGGTTTCTTCCGAAATCGTCCATTTCTGGGCGTAAACGTGGGCATTGCAGGACGTTTCGTGGCGCACTTTGTTTCTGGCATAATATTCTTCGCTACATACGCTCCTGAAGGAATGAGTCCAATAGTTTACTCTGCGATATACAATGGAAGTTATCTGCTCCCTGAACTCGTGATAAGCGTCTACTTAACCTACCTAGTCGCGGAAACAAAGTTATTGAAAATTTACCTTTAGACTGGTTTTCGAGGAACCGCGCCATGGTCAAGCTTAAAACTGGCATCAGAGAATTCGACCGCCTAGTTGGAGGAATTGAATCTGGCTCCAGAAACATTCTGTATGGGCCTCCAGGCGTTGGGAAAACAGTTTTTGCTATGCAATTTCTTTGGCAGGGATTGCAAGAAGGTGAAACCGTTGCGTTTGATGTCATGGATAAGCCTTTTCCACGCCTAAGAGCCTATTTCAAATCGTTTGGATGGAATATAGAACCCTACGAAGCTAAAGGCAAGTTCATCGCCATACAAGCCTTTCCGCACTTTGAACCTTACCCACGAGATTCTAGGGTCATATACTTCAGCCTTGACGATTTTGAAGAAATGAAACGTATTGACAGATTGCTTTCTGAAAAGAACGTGACACGGTTTGCAGCTGGAGACTTCAGTGAACAGCTTTTTTCCCTATATGATTTGAAGTATATGGAGCCTGTGGAAGACTGGACCATTAATTGGTGCCATTTCGACAACATTGTTAATATCGACATTATGACAGCGGCAACGCAAAAGGATATTGTGACCCATCGGGCAACGGATTTAGACCTAAATAAAGCTCACAATATTTTCTTTTTCCGATTCAACGAGGAAACATGTCAAAGGGAACTGCGCATAGTGAAAATGGAAGGGTGCGAGCATCCCATCGAGTGGATGCCCTTCAAAATAACCAATAAAGGCATTAAACTTCTAAGAAAAAAGTAGGATTCTGACAAAATGGGAAAACTCCCCACTGAAAACCTTAAGAAACTGCTCAGCTACGTTAAGAAGAATTCAAGGGTTATTGTTCCGCCTTTGCCAGGATTCGACTCTGGAGTCCACCTAATAGATGATGACAAATACCTGGTTGTTTCAACAGACCCGTGCATCGGAGTTCCCGAAGAATGGTTCGGATGGTTTTTGATTCACTATGCGGCATCCGATGTGGCATTGTTCGGAGCAAAAGCTGAGTTCTGCACCATCAATCTTTTAGGTCCTCCATTAACCAAACCCAAAGTTTTCTATAGAATTATGAGGCAAGCTTGTAGCGCCGCCGATGAACTTGGAACGACCGTTGTAACGGGGCACACTGGAACCTATGAAGGCCTTTCGACTTTGGTTGGGGTTTGCACAGCCTACGGCACTATCGATAAAGACAAGCTTATAACGCCTGGCGGCGCCAAACCTGGAGACCACGTTTTTTGCATCAAGCCCATCGGCTTAGAGACTGTTGTCAACTTTGCGTTAACGCACAAAGCTTTAGCTGAAAAACTGTTTGGGGCTCAAAGAACACGAGAACTCGAGGGGCTTGTCCGCTTACAGAGTTGTGTGAAGGAAGCATTACTGCTAGCCGAAATGAGTGGTATCCACGCCATGCACGATGCCACAGAAGGAGGTTTAACAGCAGCTTTAAATGAAATGGCTGAAGCCTCCAAGGTCGGTTTCAAAATAGAAATGAAGAAAATCCAAATTCCAAAAGAAGTATACACATTGCAAGGACGTTTTCAACTGTCAAATGAACAGGTATTATCCATGTCCTCCACGGGCACAGTTTTGGCAGCTGTTAGCCCCGAAGCCACAAACATGCTTGAAGAAATTCTGCGTGAAAAAGGCATAGAGGCAAACGTTTTAGGCATTTTCACGAAAAATATGCGCCGTATCCTCGTAAAAGACGGAAAAGAAACGCTATTTCCAAAAAAGGCTGACGACCCCTACGAAAAAATAATCATCAGAAAATAGCAAAATAGGAGTGGACCGGGCGGTATGCAATTAAAAAATTAAATGAATCCTAACATGAAAACAAAGTCTCTATGTAGCTTTTAAGGAATTGCCTTTGTAATTCTTTATCGATTCTCATGTTAAAAGAAGTTAAACTAAGAGTCATTACGATTGAGCGATAAGATTTGGCGTAAGTTTAAGCAGCATAGCCAAACATGAAGTGCTCAGAGCAAAGAATTAAGGAAGGCTTTATGTTGTGGATAAGAGAGAGTAAAAGCTGGAGTGGTGTTTCCATGGATAGATTGGTTGAAAGGTGGTTACCTTTATCACTTATTAACGGAGTTGCAGATAGCGAATCTGGTTTTGTTAGGTTGCCTAAAATCAGCAATTTACATCCTTGGCCTGCCAGGAGACCCCTTGTTACAGCTCGTTCTTTAACGCTTGGCAGCATTATGAGACCCGAGGGCTCAACAGAATATGAGCTTATATGCGGGTTGGATCAAGTGGGCGATCAACCTTTTAGAACCCTCTTCCTAGTTAAACCAAAGATAGATCGTTTAGCAAAACTACTCGAAGAGAATGGAAAAAATCTAATTAAAATCACTATAATAGATCCGATGGCTGGTGGAGGAAGCATTCCATTAGAATCTCTTAGACTTGGATTTAGAACCGTGGCCATGGAGTATAATCCTGTCGCCTATATGATCCTGAAAGCCACACTAGAATATCCAGCTAAATATGGCTCTCGACTATACAATGATGTTAAGGAAGAGACGAAAGAATTGATTACGTGGGCTAAAGAGGAACTTAGCAATTATTATGCAGAAGACGCGTTAAATTACATTTTCGCCAGGGGCTATACTTGTCCGGTATGCGGAGGGCTTGTGCCTATAATACACAGCGATAAGCTGGGAAAGGAGGGACCTTATATTGCCATTTTGGTGGACAGAAAACAGAAAAAGTTTGGAGTCAGCATATCAGATGCGTCACAAGGCTTTGAAAAGCTTAGGTGTATTTACTGTGAGACAAGGACTCCTCTTAATTCAGAGAGCGTTTTTGCAGACTGGGTGAGAAGGTATAAGCATCTTCTGGAAGTCGCGCTAAGCGGAGATTTGAAGAAGGCTATGTCTGAACTTAAAGAGTTAAAGGAGACGCATTTGCCATTAATTAAACAAACAAAGGGTGGCTTTAAGCCCTGCGACAGTGACGATTACGAGGCTTTTGAGAGGGCCTACCTAGACCTTACAGAGCACATTGAGGAGCTAAGAGAATACATACCTAGTGCGCCAATACCGGAAGAGAACGAGGTCTTCGCACCAATAAGAGAAGTAGGCATAGAATACTGGTATCAACTTTTCAATCCAAAACAGCTCTTAATCTTAGCTAAGTTGTTAAAGTATGTTAGCGAGAGAGCACAAGAACTCATGAGTGAAAAAGGAGAAGAAGGGGCGGCGATAGTAACATATTTAACCTTTGGGGTAGACAAAATTATGAATTATAATACCTTAACTTCTACTTGGCATGAAAGCCATTCCGTTATACGTGATTTAACTGGGCATTACGCTACTGGAAGAAAAGTAGATTTAGAACTTGAATATTGTGAGCTTAAGGTGCCTTTTGAAAAAAGAAGTCTTGGGTGGGTTTATGAGCCTCACAATGAGAAACCCACTGCAACTTATGGTGGCATATGCCCAGTGCTTAAACAGCTTTGCTCTTGGCTTGATGGTTTAG
>JBBIVD010000078.1:5792-6021 GCA_037439925.1 Candidatus Bathyarchaeota archaeon | reverse complement strand
CAGCTCCCTCGATCTCTTTTCACCTCTGGGCTCCACTAAACGCCGTGAAATGGGTAGGAGTATTCTTAGCCATATTCTTCATCGCTAACATTCGTGGGCGCATGAGTATAGTAGCATGGTCTGGGGCTCCCATCCCTAGCGACTTTCCGTTCTGGAACATGGTAGATGGCGCAATAGCAAGCGTATCCCTAGCAGTCGCAGCGGGAATCGAAATTTTCTTCTTTTGGAG
>JBBIVD010000078.1:0-5779 GCA_037439925.1 Candidatus Bathyarchaeota archaeon | reverse complement strand
CAGGTCTTCGCCTAGAGCTGCAGAAGGCATAGAGCTCGAAGAAACCAAGCAAGTCCAAACTCAAGAAACTCAGGAAAGCATAGAAGCTCCATCAGAAACCGAGGAAACAATAATCGAGAACGAAGAAGTCGATGAGGCAAAAGTAGAGCTTCCTCTTATTAACCTAGAGGAGATCGAGGAAAAAGCGCTTGAGTCGCAACCAGTTGAGGAAAAAGAGTGACAGCTTCAGCCTTTAGGCTATATTTTCCAAAGGAGAGAAATTAACCAGAAAACAACGTCTCCAATCAGGAGAGTTAGAATTAAACCAACTGTAATGAAGAAAAGAAACGGGAGTCCAGGCGTAGCCCAAACTTCGCTCACTAACCCACTTCTTGAAAACTCTGCAATTTTGGCTACGTCCGCCTCCCTGTCGGATTCAGCCTGAATTAAAACTTGGAGCTTCTTCGTTATTTTGCCTTCTTGATTTCGCTCAATTTTCTCGATAGGATACAAGTAGAATTTTTCCTTTAAGTCAGAAACCTTAACTTTGTAGCCTGTTATTAAGCTCATGAATTTTCTGGTGACAGATTCAGATTCTAGGCCTTCGAAAAGGGATTTTCCTGAGGCGAACCAAACAATGTTACGTAGCAGCGCGTAGAAAGCTATGAGAACGGAAGAAAAGATTGCGTTTATGAAAACTGAAAGCGGAAGTATAGGAATAAAATTAAAGACTGGAGTGAATCCTTCAATTGGATTGTATGGAAGAGCTAGAGACAAGCAAATAAGCGCCTTTGCATCGGCGCCTCCGAAAAAACCAAGATAAAACAAAGCTACTGCTATGCCAGTGGTAATCAGAAAAGATAAGGCAAGGTCATTAAGTTTAGAGTAAAAGCCACTTAAATGGATGTTGGCGAGGGTTAAAGCAAGACCAAGGGGACCAAGAAGAGCCCAAACCTTGTTCGAAACTTCGCGGGTTTTAATATCGCTCCATGAAGCATATAGCATAAAGGATAGAACCACGATTATCTGAAGTGCCGTTAGGGCTTCATTCACTCTTCTCACCATTTATAAAGGAAGAGTAATTGAACTCTTTTCGCTGCTCATATGAAATGAAAAGCCATTGTTGACTTTAAATCTTTGTATTTTCCCTCTGAAATCATGCCTTCCTCTTTCATTAAAAGCAGGCCTTCATTGAATAAATCCTTAGCGTGGGGATTTTTTAATAGATTAGCAGTTTCGGCTTTTCTATGGATTTCGTTGTTCAACTCAGTGTCGTTCTGAAGCACCTGCCTAAATGTTTCACTTAAAATTTCATTCAAGGATTTGGTTCTTGCCTCAAGGAATGTGGATTTAATGATTAATCCCTTCAGTTTCTCTAATCGTTGTGCCCTGTTCACTATTGATGGAGGAAGAATTACGTACTTGCCAGAATTGCCCGTTTCAAAGCGCGCTATATAAATCGGAACAAGAATTCCTTCAATGTCGGTGAGACGCGGTGGAAGATTCACGCATCCTTTCTCAAGCTCCACAAACCGATAATCCTTTAATCTTTCTCTTAACTGAAGAATCTGCCCGGAGATGTCTTCCCTTCTTTGCTGAATTAAGTTCTTTCTGTCTTCTAGGGCAACTAGAAGCTTGTCTTTCTCTCTGAACAAGTCCATAACTTTGTCGCGTTCACTTTTAATTTGCACGTCATATCTAGTTCTGATTGCGGCCAGCCTTCTCTCTCGGTCACTCTCAGTTGCCTCAACTTCATTTTTTAGTAGAAGTTTCTGTTTCTGCACTAAGGCCAGCTCCTCTTGATCACGAGAAACTGCGGCTTCCATGTCGGCGATGGCTTTCCTTAAATATCCCGTCTCGTGTTCCCCAGCTCTCAGCAGCCTTCTTTTAAGTTCAAGGATTTTGCTTTGGTTGCTCTCTATTCTAGACTGAAATTCTGACTCCTTTGTCTCTTGTTCTTTAAGTTGATGTTTCAGAGTTTCTAACTTCATATTGGCATTTGTTATTACAATGTCAGCTTCGGCTTGGCAGCTACGCATAAGTTCAGTGACGCGGTTGTTTATCACCATTTGGAACTCAGCAATTTTGCCTGTATATTGTTCCTCAGTCTGTTGCTTCTTAACATCCACTTCTTCGATGTATTCGCTAACGCTGTTCAGAAGGGCTTTATCGGCAAGATTCAATTTTTCAATGTCTCGTTCGCATGCCTTCTTAAGAGATATGAACTCTTCAGCCCTTTTCTTAGCTTGGGCATGGGTCAATCGGGGGGCTAACATTGCTGGTTCCTCTGAAGTTTCCGACCAAGAGAGATGCATGTACGTTATAAGGTCGCGAATAAGTTCGTCATGTGGAATAATTCCAGGGATGGTGACAGACCTAACATCAGCAAAGTGTTTATAGCGGAATCTATAGCGGTCCATGGACGCCTCAACTTTTTCTATGTTTCCTTCATCCATACTAATGTCTTTAATGAACTCATCGACATTCGGAATCTCTGGATGATAAAAGGTGCGACTGAACAAGCTGAGCCCATCTAGAATTAGGCTTTTCTCATGCTCAAAAGGAATGAGCCAGAAGGGCCAGTATACCTTAACAATGAAAGACAACTTCTCGGAAGCATGTCCTCCCCCAAACAATTTGCCCCTAAAAAGTTTGTCGATGTTAAGCTTAGATATGTTGAACATACTGGTGTCTCGTCGAAGCTCAATGTCGCAAAGCGCCATAGCTATCTCCAATGGCTCAGCCACTTCTCTTTCTGTTCCTGTGTCTATGTCACGTTGCATTGCAAACGGCAATTTTACGTATCTAACCATTTTTGTCACCCCATGATTGGGAAACGAATTCGCAGTACGGATCACCCTCAGCTACGCATTTTGTTTCAATAATTTCATGCTTCTTTCCAGTGATACTGTTTACAATGCCTGAAATTATGCCAGCGATAATTACATCCGCTGAATATTCTTTGCCTTTTAGAGCCGCGCCAATTAAAGGGTTATAATATTTAACTTTAATGAATCCGCTTTCTTCGTTAAACTCATTTACAATCAGGTTGCCCCAGCCTCTAGCTTGAAAATCTTTAAGGCAAGCGTTAAGGAGACCCTTAGGCGTGTTACCCAACTTTTCAACTATAAAACTGCTCGCCACTTTTTCTCCGATCTGTCTTCCAACCTCGTAAAGAATAGTTTTAGCCTTATCATGGTCTAATGAGTTGAAGAGGGTTTGAGTGAGATCCGCAAAAGTAGAAGACCTTTCTAAAAAAAATCGAGTTCCATGAATCGAGACAGTTCCGTCCAAATCAATAGTCATGTGATCCTTCATTTCGGTGAAATCGTCAAAGTTGAAGCCTTTTCCGAGGACGAACTCTCTTCGTTGGCCAATGTTAAACGGGATCCACCTAGTGTTGTGTCCAGCCATTTTGAATGTGTGCACCCTAAAGAAGCGCTTGAGCTCTCCTCCGATTTCGTACATTTTCATTTCTAAGACGCCGTCGACCATAAAGCGTAACGAATTATAGAAGGCTTCACTGTGTATGCCATATTGGGCGACGTAAAGGCCCATTCCCCGCCATTCCTTAACCCTCGCCATGATTACTTGTAAAAATTTTAGGACGCTGCTTTCGTTGTTATACGTTAATAATGTTGAAATGGAATCCATAACGAGCACCATGGCTTCTCCGAGCACTGAGGACGCATCTGAAATTCTAAAGATTAATTCACTTAGATTGGTGAGGTTGCTGACATTGTAGTTTTCCGTGGGCCTTCCCGAAATCCACGTATATCCGTCGAAAAGAACGAAGCGTTTGGCTCTCTCGAGTTCGGCAGTGTCAACGCCCAAGGTTAATAGGCTTTGTCGTACTTCATTTGGAGGGCGATCAAATGTAATGAATAGGCATTTGGAGCCCTTCAGTAAGGATTCGCAAACTATGTTTTCGCTGAAGATGGTTTTGCCTGATCCGGGCGGACCGATTAGAATAATGTTGCTTGGAGGAATTTCTCCCTCTATGAGGTCTAGTAGGATTTTTGATTGCGCCATGCTGTTTGTCCGCCTCGGGATATTCAATTATATGTTTAACAGTTTAACAATATAAATAATTCGGTAAAATCGTCAAATAAAGACATCTATCCTAAGAACATACTAATGCGGCTACCGCGAGGAAATTACGAATAACCATTTTATAATTTAACTATGCTCGGCGGCGTAAAGTAAACCGTTTTGTTTTCTTCTTCTTTTCTCTCGAGTTCTCCCTTTTTCGTAAGCCACATAAGGGCTGAGGCTACCATTCTTCTATTTGCTGGCACACCCATTTTGTTCAATTTCTTCGTGGTTTCTTTGACGTCTTGGGGTTTTTCAAACCATCTTTGTTTTTTCAGGCGGAGAATGATATTTGTTATTTTGACCCCTTTCATTTTTCGTATGGGTATTTTTGGTACGGCTTGGCAGATTTGGCTGATTTTGGCTGAAATGTCTGGGAGGGCGTCTGGAAGAAACTCCAGGTGGGCTAGGACTTCATCCATTGTGCTTCCTTCAACTTCGACTTTCCCTATGCCTAAATCGACGGAAACGCGGATTGTTCCCAAGCTTTAACCATCCTGGCGTTTCTAGGCTTCAATTACTCGTTCCTTGGGGTGAATGACTATTCCTTTGTCAGTTATCTCCATGGGATGAACTTGCATGCTGTGCTTGATTCCTCGCATTTTTAGGATTTGGAAAGCTCGAATCATTAGGCCCTCTCTTCTAATGTAATGGAGGACAGCGACGCCGTGGGCTAAAAACTCCTGTAAGAGGGTTTCTAATTCTCCATGTCTCTCGCATATTAACAGTGTGGTGCATCCCATTCTGCTCAATGCTTGAATTAGGCCGAGGGCGCCTTGCCGAACGTAAAAATCACTTTCATATTGCAAGGTTAACACGTTCATGGAGTCTAAAACTAAGCGTTTAGCTTTGATTTTAGAGACTTCGTCTGAGATGAGTTTAACTAAGCGGCTGAAGGGTATTTTCTCGCCTTGAAACAGCTCTCGAGTAGGAACTATGTATCCAGCTTCTGTGACTGAAACTGGGCGGGCGTCAACGATTAGGAGTTTACCTTCCTTTTCGAGTTTTCTTAAATCCCAGCCGAACTGGAGTGCATTATCGCGGATTTCTTCTGGGCTTTCGCAGAGAGCCACAAAAACCCCTGGTTCATTGTATTCCACGGCGCCTTCATATAGAAATTGAACACCGAAAATTGTTTTTCCGCTTCCTGGTCCGCCGAGCAGTAATATGCATCTGCCTTCGGGCAGACCGCCGTAAATTAATTCATCAAGTCCTGGTATCCCAGTTTTTATTTGCTTAACCAACTTAGAGCCCCATTGTTAAAGGAAAGTGGGGTTTAAATATTTATTTTTTGTTATTAATTGCCGTTCTTTCATTGTAGTTGGGCTAAACGCAGTAGGGATTTTTTAATATTTGTTGCTGTTCCCATTTCTTCCTCTCGTTTTTCAGGAACGCGGCGCCCATGTCCTCTTTTCTTCCTTCTGGCGCGTTCACTGTAAATTTGTCGCCCCACTTAATTAGGAGCTGTCCTTCCCTTATGAAGCATGGGAACTCGATGAAATGGTAAAGTGGCTTAGAGCCGCGGAGAATTGAAAACATTGGTTGGTATTCATCTTCCTTCTTTTCAATTTTAATGGCTATCACTCCGTCTGTTATTGCTTGAAGTTTCTTTTCAAAGGGCATGAATGTGCCCCGCGGCAATAGGACGAACTCCACTAGCCCTGTATCAGCGATTTTGCTGGACCAGTGGTTCATCATTACAAGAAAT
>JBBIVD010000077.1:0-6135 GCA_037439925.1 Candidatus Bathyarchaeota archaeon | reverse complement strand
TTGGACCAAGAAAATACTTCAACGCTTCGAATTCAAAGAAGAAGATTATTAATCCAATTGCATATAAGATGAAAATACTGAAATCAATCGAGGTAGCCCAATTGTCGTAAAGCCACCAGTCATGTAGCCCCAATGCAGCTCCCGCTTTAAAAATTAACTGCTGAAAGCCTGTACTATACAGAAGCAACTGATAAACAGAAATGCCAGCCACGGAAATGATTACCCCTAACCAAGCGACTGGGGTCTTTGCTGCTTGCTCTTTTGAAATTTGGCGATAATGCATCCAAGTAAGTACCATAAAAAAAGCGGTGTAAACAATAGCAGCGTAACCAACCCACATTTTTTCAAATGAACTTGGCTTAATAATATAAAAACCCCACAAGGGAAGAATAACCAAAAGTGGGAAAGCATCTTTCTGCGACCACGGAATTTTCAATAAAAAAAGTAAAAATCGAGAATTCTTCACTCGTGTCAACATCTTAAACTGCCTCGTTTCAAGTAGACGATATTGCGCATCCTTAAAAATTTTGACATGCTGATCATCTCAAGGGAAGAAATTATATGACACCTCCTCTTTAACCATTCTCCTAAAGTCCACGACCCTAGTGCGCGTACCGAAAGGCGCGAAAAGATGTTTGAGGTCTTGAGATATGCCTTTGTCCGACGAATATTATAGAAGACGGTATTCCAAACTTTACGAAGGACATTATGTTGGGCTTCTAAAGAAGCCACATTGGATTTTCTATGAATTAGACCTCATAAACTTGCTTAACCTTACTGGCGAAGAAATAGTGCTCGATGCTGGTTGCGGGATTGGCGTATTAAGTTGGGAGTTAGCAAAACATGCTAGAAGGGTTATAGGAGTTGACTCCTCGGATAGGGCAATCAAAATGGCTAGGGAAAAATTTCAGCGAAGAAACTTATTCTTCATCAGGGCCGACATATTAGAACTTAATTTAGACTTGTTTGACAGAATTATTTGCATAGATGTAATTGAACATGTGCACTTTCAAGATTTGATCGACTTACTTAACAAATTTAATGCGCTTCTTAAGCGAAGAGGCTTATTGCTTATAAAGTTCCCGTCGCAGGGTGGTTTCGGTAATTTAGTACATGCATTAAGGGGTTATGAGACGGTTGATTACACTGGCGATTGGACACATAAATGGCGAGTTAAAGAAAATGAAATTGTCTTGCGTAAATTGAAAGAAGCGGACTTTGAAGTAACTAAAATAATAAAAATTCCATTCTTTACCTCGTGGCTAACTTCATTAAAGCTTGTTTTCATTAAGGAAAAGCTGCCGGAAAAACTTCAAGACTATTTTAGAAGGGCCGTTTATGTTCTCTGTACTAAACCTTAAAGGTTCTTTGAAATTTGGCTGATTTGCATAAGACTTTTGGATTATGTTGTACTGTGCTCATTCATGAGGTTCAGGGAGGAGCAAGCTTAATATTTTGCTGTTTTAAGTATGTGGCTTCTACGTTTTATTTCAGAAAAGTTGAAAAGGGAGATAGTTGAAAAGAGAGGTGGGTGAAAGTTAAAATGGAATACGTGTACGCTGCGTTGCTCTTACATAGGGCTGGAAAACCGATTAACGAAGAAAATGTGATTCAAGTGCTCAACGCTGCGGGTGTTAACGCTGATCCTATTAGGGTGAAAGCTCTTGTGGCCTCCCTTGAAGGGGTTAACATTGATGAGGCGATTAAGTCTTCGCCGGCTTTTGTGCCAGTAGCATCCCCTGTTCCAGCTGCGCCTGTGCCTGCGCCGGAAAAGAAGCCTGCTGAGGAAAAGAAGGAGAAAGAGGAGAAGAAGGAAGAGGCAGCTTTAGAGGGCTTGGGTGCTGTTCGGTTAGTCAGCCCCGCCTTTTTATGCTTAATTATATAGAAAAGCGCTCCTATTTTCTTAAGGCTTTTACCTTAATAGTTAATTAAATTACCCTTTATTGTTGGAGGGTGTGGGTTGGAGCGTTTTGCCGAGGACGAGTATCACGTTCCCTTCTTTGATGAGTATGGATACGTTCGGAAACTCTGTCCTTTGTGTAAAGAATTTTTTTGGACGCAGAACTCTGAGCAGAAGATTTGCGGAGAGTCAACTCCAGAAGGGTGTGCTCCCTACACTTTCATTGGTAATTCGCCTATGCGAAAGCCTTATAGTCTCAGGGACATGCGTGAGGCTTTTCTCTCCTTCTTTAAGAAGCGGGGTCACGAGATTATTAAGCCTTATCCGGTTGTGGCTAGGTGGAGAGACGACCTTTACTTCACTCACGCCAGTATTATTGACTTTCAGCCTTACGTTACTGAGGGAATTATTCCTCCTCCGGCTAATCCGCTCGTTATAAGTCAGCCCTGCATTCGTTTAGTAGACGTCGACAATGTTGGACCGACTTTCGGCAGGCACCTAACTATTTTTGAGATGGGCGGGCATCATGCGTTTAACCGTCCAGAAAAGGAGGTTTACTGGAAAGACGAGACTGTTCGGTATCACCATGAATTCGTCACAAAGGAGCTGGGAATAAAATCTGAAGAGGTAATTTACAAGGAGGGAGTTTGGTCTGGCGGGGGAAACGCAGGGCCCGACGTCGAGAGCATTGTTCGCGGGTTGGAGTTAGCCACATTGGTGTTCATGAAGTTTAAGGTCGTCGGCAGCGACTTCATCGAGTTGCCTATAAGAACTGTTGACACGGGATATGGAATTGAACGTTACACTTGGGTGTCACAGGGGGCTATCAGTGGCTTTCACGCTGTTTACGGACCCATTTTGGATAACGTATTTAAAATGGCGGGTATAAATGAAGTCAACGATGAATTGTTAAAGAAGACCGCTGAGCTTTCAGGCTTGATGAGCTTAGAAAGGAAGGCTAAGAGGCAAGAGGCTCAAAGGAAAATCGCTGAGTCCACGGGAATAAGCCTAGCTGAGCTTAACCGAATGCTGCTTCCTTTTGAAAATGCTTTTTCCGTGGTAGACCACACGAAATGCTTAGTTTTCATGTTGGCTGAGGGCGTTGTGCCTTCGAATGTGCGTGAAGGATATTTAACGAGGTTGATGCTCCGCCGAACTTATAGGGCGCTCAGGGCTATAGGAATAGAGGAAAAACTTCTCGACATCGTTGAAATGCAGATTGAATTCTGGTCCCGCGATTTTCCACACTTAAAGGATATGCGGAATGAAATTTTGGAGATCCTCTCGGTGGAGCGGGACAAGTTTAAGCAGACGATTCAGAGGGGTGAGGCGCTCGTAAAGAGAATAGCCCACGAATTGAAGGCGAAGGGGACAACTCAAATTCCAGCGGAAAAACTTATAGAACTTTATGATTCCCACGGCTTGCCCCCGGAAATCGTCCAAGAGACAGCTGAAAAAGAAAGCATCCATGTAGATGTGCCTGAAGATTTTTACATGAAAGTGGCGGAGAAACACGTTCAGGCTCCTATTACGCAGGAAACTGAAGCAATAAAGGGACTAAAAGAAACGGTTTCAAGCCTCCCTAACACGCGTACGCTCTACTATGAAGATTCGCATATCTCCAATTTCGAGGCAAACGTGCTAAGGGTTTTAGACAATAAATATTTAGTTCTTGATAAGACTGCTTTTTATCCTGAAGGGGGAGGGCAGCCAGCAGACCACGGATACCTAGAGTTCGATGGAGTGCGTTCAGAAGTCGTTGATGTCCAAAAAATTGGAAACGTTATTGTCCACGCTGTGAAAGGACCTTTACCAAAACAAGGCGATAAACTGAAGGGCTTCATTAATTGGGAGCGGCGTATTAGTCTAATGAGACATCATACGGCGACCCACCTTGTGATGGGTGCGGCTAGACGCGTGCTTGGAGAACACGTTTGGCAAGCTGGAGCCCAAAAAGGCGTTGAAAGGTGTAGGCTCGACATTTCGCATTTTAAACGGTTAACGCTTCAAGAAGCCCAAGAGATTGAACGGCTTGCGAATCAGGTGGTAATGCGAAACTTGCCCGTTGAAACGGTGTGGATGCCCCGCGAGGAAGCGGAGAAAAGCTACGGCTTTAGGCTATACCAAGGAGGAGTAGTTCCAGGAAGGGAAATTCGAGTAGTTAAAACAGGCGACTGGGAAGTGGAAGCCTGCGGGGGAACCCACTGCAAAACAACGGGGGAAATCGGCTTCATTAAGATTGTGCACACGGAAAGAGTTCAGGATGGCGTTGAACGAATAGAGTTCAGCGCAGGCTTACAAGCTTTAAGGGCTGCACAGGAAAATGAAAGAGTGCTTTGGAAAATTTCTGAAACACTTAATGTGCCCGTTGAGAAAGTTGAGAAGACCGCGGAGAGAGTTGCCTCCGAGTGGAAGGAGCTTCGCCGCGAGAAAGAACACCTAATCGAGGAAATCGCAAGGTTCACGGCTAAAGAATATTTGGCTAAATCCAAGGAAATTCAAGGACTAAAGGCTGTGATCCAAACGCTCAGAGAGGCTACGACAGAACGCCTCATAAAAATCGCCAGCGAACTAGTTAAAATGGAACAAAAAATCGTTGTTGTATTATGTGGGGTGAATAAAACCGCCAACATTGTGGTTATGGCTGGAAAAGGAGCCGTAAAACGGGGTATAAACGCTTCCAGCATCGCTAAGGAAGCGGCAACCGTGCTTGGCGGAGGGGGAAGCGGCAGACCCGACTTCGCCCAAGGTGGAGGAAACATGGTTAAAAAAGTATCTGAGGCTTTAAGTAAAGCAGAAGAAATCATAAAAATGCAGATTGGAGGAAAGGCGTTATGACAATTGAATGGAGCAAAATTGAGGAAAAGTGGCAGAAAGCCTGGGAAAAAGCAAAGATTTTCGAAGCTGATCCCCAGCCGGGTAAACCAAAATACTTCATCACTGTGGCTTATCCGTATCCTAATTCTCCCCAGCACATCGGGCATAGTAGGACTTACACGTTAGCGGATGTTCATGCCCGTTATATGCGTATGCGCGGATACAATGTGCTCCTTCCAATGGCTTTCCATTACACGGGAACGCCTGTTTTCGCCATGGCGAAGCGTTTAGTCGCCGGAGACGAAGACTTAATCGACACGTTTACACGAATCTATAAAGTGCCGCGAGGCGACTTGAAGAAACTTTTCGAACCCCTCAACATCGCCAAATACTTCCACGAAGAAATAAAAATAGGCATGAAAAGAATGGGTTACTCCATCGATTGGAGACGCGAATTCACCACGATAGACCCGCATTACAACCGATTCATTGAATGGCAGTTCTATAAGCTGCGTGAGGCAGGCTTCATTTCGCGGGGCAGTCACCCCGTGGGATGGTGTCCAAGCTGCGGAAATCCCGTGGGGCAACATGACACTCAAGGAGACGTTGAACCCGAAATCGAAGAGTTCACGCTCATAAAATTTGAGCACGACGGTTATTTTTTGCCAGCGGCTACGTTCAGACCTGAAACAGTTTTCGGCGTTACGAACATGTGGTTAAACCCCAAAGCCGAATACGTGAAGGCTAAAGTGGACGGCGAAAGTTGGATAATAAGTAAAGAAAGCGTTGAAAAGCTACGTCATTTAAATCGCAAAGTCGACCTCATCGAGGTTTTCCTAGGAAGAGAGCTCATCGGAAAAGAAGCGAAAAACCCGTTAACAAACGAGAAAATACTTATTCTTCCAGCGGATTTCGTCGATCCGAAAAACGCTACGGGCGTCGTCATGTCCGTTCCAGCGCATGCACCATACGACTACATAGCACTGGAGAACGTAAAAAGGCAGAAAGATGCGCTTAAGGAGTTCAAATTGCCGCCAGAAAAAATAGGTGCAATTGAACCCGTCTCAATTATAGATGCCCCAAAGTATTCGGAGTGCCCAGCAGTCGACGTAGTTAAACAGATGGACATAGAAAGCCAGACGGATCCACGCCTCGAAGAGGCAACGAAGACCGTTTACAGTTACGAGTTCCACAACGGTCGAATGAGGGAGAACACCGGTAAATACGCGGGCCTGTCCGTTTCGGAGGCTAAGGAAAGAGTTAGGGAAGACATGATCCGAGAGGGAAAAGCCGGAACCATGTACGAAATCATTAATAAGCCCGTTGTCTGCCGATGTGGAACCGAATGCGTCGTCAAAATTTTCGAAGACCAGTGGTTCATCGATTACGGAAAGCCCGAATGGAAGGCGCTAGCCCAC
>JBBIVD010000076.1:4786-6138 GCA_037439925.1 Candidatus Bathyarchaeota archaeon | reverse complement strand
TATGGAATATGGCTAGCAGACCAAACGGAATACAACAACATCACAGACAACAACATAGCCAACAACACTTTCTGCGGAATCCGAATTGATAGCACGTACGCGCGAAATACATACAATACAATTTCAGCAAATAATATACACGAGAACAAGTATGGCATATGGCTGAACGGAACTTCACAAAACAGCATCTTTAGAAACAACATCCAAGCGAACAATGACACAGGCATATACGCAATAAGCTCTAGTAATACAATCGTTGAAAACAACATAACAGCCAACCCTAACGGAGTAACCCTTGCAAAATCTACAGAATGCCTAATCATGAACAACGAAATAACAGCCAACTCGGCGAATGGCATCCTTCTCGAAAACTCAACATCAAACACAATATACGGAAACCGCATAGCCAACAACCAACACGGAATCGGATTGAACGCATCCTCAAACAACATTATCTACCGCAACTACTTCATAGATAATGCCTACCAAGTGTACGACCTTTCACAGGACAACCCATTCATACTGCCATCCATAAACCTTTGGGACAACGGCTATCCTTCAGGCGGAAACTACTGGGACGATTTTCCCAACCGCTATCCCGACATCAGAGACGAACACAGCGGTCCAGACCAAGATCAGCCTGGAAGCGACGGAATATGGGACCATCCATATCAAGTCTACGAGTCTAACAACGACCATTACCCAATCGTACCAGAATTCCAGTCGTTCCTCATTCTGCCACTATCAATAGCAGCGACGCTAGTAGTAACACTACTCTTCAAAAAGAAGCGCCTCGAGCCTTAAGAAGCTATACAACACTAAAAACCACTCCTCAAAACTTTACAGTCAACTACCGAACTCCTGTTCCAACTATTTGGCTACCTTTCTAGGACTGAAGGACGCAAGAACAGCCGTTGGGAGAAGCGAACCGAGTTTAGGTATGAGGCCCACAGCGTCTGTTCCCAACTTGCAGAGGGCAGCGTGCTCGAAAAGACCTAAGGACTCAATTCGTATAATGTCGCGAAAATGTCTCGACGCTTTTACAGCACGTTCCACACTAGAAAGGGGAACGCCGAAAACCAAAAGCCTATCAAGATTCGACCGAACCCACCTAAAAAATTGGGAAAACTGCAACTCCGAAAGCTCAGCTTCAACTATTCCCATTTCAACATCCACATCGCCCAAAATCTTGACTTCCAGCGGCATATTATCACGGAGACAGAAGAGCTCAATCAGTTGTTTAAGTGGAATATTCTTTCCGTTGGCTAGCTGAGCTTGAAGCTTCTGTAATGGGATGGCGGCGTCACAATTTTTCGGTGAAAAAACACCTATGTCCACGTAAACGTCGTCCT
>JBBIVD010000076.1:4553-4771 GCA_037439925.1 Candidatus Bathyarchaeota archaeon | reverse complement strand
TTTTCCTCGCATGACGGAGGACTTTTTCACGTTTTCAATTGAAACTGGCGCTAAACCAATTTTTTGGTTAAGATAATGCAAGGCGGCCGTCTCATCTTCGCCTGAAAACTCTATTTGAATCCAACCGCGGTTCGTTTCTCCTACGACTTTCCATTCGATTTTAAGCCCTTGAAGCAACGGGAAAAGGGCGGCTTCGAAGGCTTTAAAGGAAAGGGAAC
>JBBIVD010000076.1:0-4510 GCA_037439925.1 Candidatus Bathyarchaeota archaeon | reverse complement strand
CGATGTCCCCAACTAGAGACGAAAATTCACTGTGAAGTCGCTTAACTCGTTCAATTGCAGGGTGGTCTTTTCCCAGCTCCTTTGAAAGCTTCCAGATAGTCCGCTCAATTTTCACCATCCGCGATCCTTCAATCAGCTTATCTGCATAAGTCACAATTTTTTCTTCTAGGGTTTGGGGAAGATAGTCCTTAACGGGCCATCCGAGCCTTTCAGCTTCGTCCATGGTTATGCCGCCTCCAGCGTGGCGTTCAATTATGGAAACTATTGAGTTAGGTAAGCCCATTGCCCTAGCAAGCTCAGCGCCTATTATTACGTGGTCTACGCTGTGGGTTATTGAACGCCCTATATCGTGTAGGAGGGCGCCCATTTGAACGAGCTGAATGTTAACGTTAAATCCCCTTTCTTTGCAGGCTTCAGCGATTTTTACAGCAAGAGCACTAACAGCCTCGCAGTGCCTTATAACTTGGCGGGAGCAGCCGCTTTTAACAAGAATTTTAAGTGCCTCTTTCTGGGAGGGCAGTCGCTCACTCACTCAATTCCTTCCTTAACTGCTCAACCTTAGTGTTCAGAACGTTTACGACTTGGGCGTTGTCAAAGTGCATTAAGGGCTTATTGCATGTGGGACAGCGAAAGACTAGTTCCATGGCTTCTTCGAAGGTTATCCGCCTACAGCCAGGCGTATTACAGTAATAAAAGTCATGGTTTTTCTCAAACTCAAGCCTAGTTTCAAGCTTTTCTAAAACGCGCCGCTTCTGGTTTAATATGAAGCCCTCTAACTGATCGGTTTGGAGCCGCCAATGAAAAATGAACCATCCAGTGTCTTTGTCGCGGGAGCGTCTTAAAGCTACGAGTGAATGATCATAGAGCATATAGAGGATTTTGCGAACAGAGTTGAGGCGTATACCCGTCTTAGAGGAAATCTCCTCGTCCGTAGTCTCCTCAACACCCTTAAGAACTTCGATAATCTTCACTGCTTCTTCGCCGAGCAGACCAGCGACCTTCATTAGGGTCTCATCATCCACGAAGGACAACTTCACAGCCTCCTGACGCTGCCCCATAATATTATAGGGCATCAAAGCTTAAATCTATTCGCAAAATAAGGGTAGTGGTCAAAGTTTAACCACTTTCTTACCTCGCATGCAAGG
The DNA here is from genome assembly GCA_037439925.1 of Candidatus Bathyarchaeota archaeon. GTDB lineage: Archaea > Thermoproteota > Bathyarchaeia > Bathyarchaeales > Bathyarchaeaceae > JBBIVD01. Next base: position 3,365 of record JBBIVD010000076.1, on the reverse strand, counting down.
AATAATCTTTGCCTTTGCTCCTTTGAACTCCCTCGCCAATTCTTGTCCCTCAAAGAAGCGGTCGAGGAAAACTGCCAAGCTTGAACATTCTGAGTGAGGTTGATTTCCAACGGCGACATTGAAGTCGGAAACTGATTCTGAAAAAAATTCGGATGGAACCTTCTGACCCCCAACTATGACCAGCACGTCCTTTCCAGTTGCCTTAATCCTTTGCAGAACGTCGCTTGTTTGGATGTTTTCCCCATAGGCAGTTAGGTGGACTACGACGCCGCCCTTAGACTTCCATTCCTTGATAACGTGCTTCCAAGGCGTTCCCATCTCGAAAAAGAAGGAGCCGCCCCACCGTTCCACCACCTTCTCAATCGTCAACTTGATTTTCTCATCCTTAATATCGGCTAAAATGATTCCAGAGGCGCCCAGAGCACGGGCGGTTAGGGCAACGTGAGTGGTGAGCCGTTCGTCTCTAGCCCGATGCCCCCATCTTAAAACTACAATCTTAGGCACTTTCCTCCCCGCCTTTTTGTTCCGTAATTGTAATTAACGGATGAAGGGCTTAAGTCATGCGTTAAATTTTCCGCCGAGTTGTTCTACTTTTCCCTTAACCCTGTCTGCGAAGCTCGGAATTGCCTCGAAAAACACGTTCACAGTGTCTCCCTCATATTTTACGTTGTGCACGTCGGCTCGGCTGAAGAGCCATGAAAGGAAGGACATGGATTCGGCTGATACAGGAAGGGAGAAAGACGCCCTAACGTAGTTTTCAATGTGACTCATTAACTCTTGCTTAAGCACGGACATGTTGGTCTTTTGGAGAGCAGATATGGGCACAGGATTCGGCGCAGCGTCTTTCAGAGCCTCAAACCTTTTTTCTCTTTCGCTTTCTGAAATTAAATCGATTTTATTGAGCGCTGTTACAATGGGGATTCCCGCCGCTCCTATTTCTTGAAGCGTATCGAAGCAGCAGGAAAGCTTTCTTTCAATTTCTTCTTGAGGCTCGCTTACGTCAACTATTAGGAGGACCAAGTCTGAGAAAACTGTTTCCTCGAGGGTCGAATGAAAGGCGTCTATGAGCGTTAGGGGCAAGCGGTCGATAAACCCAACTGTGTCCGTTAGCAAAACCTTCTTTTTTGAAAGCTCCACTGCTCGCGTTGTTGTCGAAAGGGTGGTGAACAAGCCTGAATCCACGGGAACCGTTTCCTCGGCTAGGGCGTTAAACAACGTGCTTTTTCCAGCGTTAGTGTAGCCAGCTAGGGATATGAGGGAAAAGCCCAGCTCAAGCCTTCGGGTTCGGTGCAAACGCCTCTTCTTCCCTATTCTCTTCAATTTTTCCCTTATGCGGTCTGCTTGACGCCTTATAGTTTCATAATAAATGTCAACTTCATATGCTCCTAAGCCCATAAACCCAGGCTGCTCCTGGATTCTTGCCAATTTCACTTTCTCTTTGGCTAAGGGCAACTCATGCTGCAACTTAGCCAACTGAATCTGAAGTTTTGCTTCATAGGAAGAAGCGTTTCGGGCGAAAATTTCTAGAATGAGCTGAAAACGATCGATGACCTCGACGCCTGTTAACTTAGCCAAGTTGTAGGCTTGAACAGGCTTAATCGTGTTGTCGAAGATTATTTTTTCAGCGCTGAAATTCTTCACTAAATCTGCGAGTTCCTCAGCCTTTCCTTTTCCAATTTGGTATTTTGGGTCCGGCTCCCGAACCTGTTCAAGCGAATGGACTACGTTATATCCGGCTGTTTGAGCTAGGCTTTTCAGTTCCTCTAAGTGGTTGGGTTCGTCACGTAGGCGACGTTGAACTAAGATGGCTTTCGTCCTTCGCTTTCCTCCATTTTCTTTCCCTTTATTTGGACGACGTCGCCTAAAGCTGCTTTGTGAGGCGCAGGTAAACTCGCCGATTTGATTTTAGGCTCCGAAGGCGGAACGAGCAATTCTATTTTGAGTTCGTGTTCAAGTTTGTTTGCAAGCCTATTATCTGGAACCATTTTTCCGCTTTCAACTTTGCGAATAACCGAGACCTTTTCTCCAATCTTTTTCCCTAAATCCTCGTGGCTTAATCCTAACTTTTCCCTCGCCCTCCTCACGCGCAAACTAAAATCATCAGCAAGTTCCAAGGTTTGAGTGAGCCCGAGCTCCGGTGGCATCCTCTTCGGGAGAATCTTAAGCGTTAGCTTAGCTTTTTTCTTCACGGTGCGTTTGACTTGTGGAGCTTCCCAGCTGACTGAGCCCAGTTCGGCACATTCCTCACAAACAGTCATCTTCGCTCCTTCAATTATCGCCCTGTAAGGTTTTCCTTCAATGCGGTGACCGCAGACCTCGCACTGCATGAAAGCCCGCCTAAACCGTTTATTAATCCACCAGCCTTTAATATTGTCAAATTTAATGGTGGAAACATGGGAAATAAACCTACCGCTCTCCAGAAAATCAGAAGCATAGCGGATTACCAGTTTGGAAAGAACGTAGGAGAGAAGCTTTTTCCAGAAAAAGTAGAAATAGCTTATTCGAAAAGAACGGGACGCATAAGGCGCATATATTTGGATGGAAGGATTCTCGCAACCCTTAGACCGCGGGACGGACTCTTTTCGTTGACAGTGGCAGGGGCTAAGAGGCTTTGGGAATGCATACAGCCAAAGAGACTATGGGTTAAGGTTAAGGATGAAGCTGCGCCTTTCGTTGCTAAAGGAAGGAGCGTCTTCGCCAAGCATGTGGTTGACGCCGACGAGGAGATAAGACCCCGAGAGGAAGTCGTCATTATAAGCACGAAAAACGAGGTTCTAGCTGTGGGAAAGGCTGTGCTTTCTGGAAAAGAGATGAAGGCATTTAAAAGTGGGGTGGCGGTTAGAGTGCGGAGAGGCAAGGCGGAAGAAGAGGGGAAAGTTAAGAAGGCAAATTAGGATAGTAGGAATAGGAGGAAGCCAGATTGCGGAGAATAAGTCCAAGGGAAGCCAGAAGGATGATGAGCCGCATGGGCTTAGGCATGAGCGAACTCCCTGACGCACAACAAGTCATTATTCAAACAAGCACCAAAGAAATAGTCATAGAAAACCCCGACGTCGCCGTGCTTGAGATGCGTGGACAAAAAATCTTTCAGATAACAGGCGAAAAAATAACCGAGAAAACAATCAAGAAAGAGACGACGTTTCCAGAAGAAGACATTAGGCTTGTGGCGGACCAAACGGGCAAGAGCATGGAGGAAGCAAAGAAAGCCCTCGAAGAAACTGGAGGCGACCTCGCTAAGGCAATACTTCTCCTACAAACCAAAGTATGAGGAAGATTCGGCGAATTGCTTTTATTTGCAAACATGATTATAATAACCCTTGGTGGTGATATTTAGATGCCTTTTTGTGTAAAGTGCGGAGCCGAAA
>JBBIVD010000075.1:0-6183 GCA_037439925.1 Candidatus Bathyarchaeota archaeon | reverse complement strand
ACGCCGCAGTTATCATAACTCCTGAAGGCGAAATGCAAGGATCAGAAATTCGGGGACCCGTAGCCAAAGAGGCGGCTGAACGATGGCCAAGAATAGCGAGCGCCTCAAGCATTATTATCTAAGGGGCGGAAAAGATGAAAACGGCTAAGCCCGAAAAGCAACGGATAAAATTGTATCAGGCTCCACTGCACGAACGCTATAAAAGGTTTTCTTCACCGCTTTCATCTGAGTTAAAGAAGTCACACAATACACGATCCATTCCTGTTAGAACGGGAGACACGGTTCGAATCATGAGGGGAGACTACAAGGGATTCGAGGGAAAAGTCACTGGAGTTGACCGAGAAAAATATAGAATATTCGTTGAGGGAGTAAACCGAGATAAGGTTGACGGAACCACTATACCCGTTCCAATTCACCCCTCTAAGGTTATGATCACCCGCCTCAATCTCGACGACAAATGGCGTGCAGAAGCCCTAAAACGAAAAAGCGCTGGCAAAGAAGCCGAACTGCCTAAGGAGGAGCCCGAGAAGCCGCCTGAGAAAGAGGCAAAGCCGAAGCCTAAAGCAAGGCAGAGGAAAAGAAAGAAGAAAGAACGTAAGAGTACCGTAAAATCGGAGGAATCATGATTTGGGGAAGAAGGGAGGAAAAAAGCATTTAAAGCGAAAACCAGCGCCGAGGTTTTGGCCCATTCACAGAAAGGAATTCGTTTGGGTAGTTAAACCTAAGCCTGGTCCCCACCCGATTTCACGTTGCATTCCCCTCACGCTTATTGTCCGAGAAATGTTAGGCTTCGCAAAAACTGGCAAGGAAGCAAAAACGATAATTTCTCAAGGAAAAATAGAGGTTGACGGAAAAACTCGAAGGGAGGAGCTGTTCCCAGTTGGGTTAATGGATGTTGTCTCCATACCTAGCATCGAAAAGGCTTATCGAGTTCTCCCATCAGAAAATGGATTGGTTCTCCACCCAATTGGAAAGGAGGAAGCAGGATTCAAGCTCTGCAGAATAGAAAACAAAACTAACGTTAACGGCGGGCACATCCAGCTTAATCTCCACGACGGAAGAAACATGCTCATTCGAGTTAAGGACCCTAAAAAACCCGAAGAAGACGTTTATCAAACCTTAGACACACTGAAGATAAGCCTTCCAGACCAGAAAGTTGCTGGGCACATAAAGTTAGTTAAAGGCGCGCCCGTGATAATCATTCAAGGAAAAAACATTGGCAGATACGGCAAGGTCGTCGACATCGAGGAAAAAGTGGGTCAAAAACGCAGAAACTCTCTAGTCACAATTGAAGATGCCCACGGAAATCGTTTTCAAACAACATTGGAATTTGTCTTCGTCGTCGGCGACGTCCAACCCCTAATTTCTCTACCGGAGGCCAGCCCAATTGCTTGAAGAAAAAGCCCACGAGAAAAAGCATGAAAATCCAATGCTTAAACCTAGAATTGAGAAAGTTACCGTTAACATTTCCGTGGGCAAATCGGGGGTTCCCCTCGAAAACGCAGTGGAAATCCTCGAAACATTGACTGGACAGAAGCCATGTAGACGAAAGGCTAAGAAGACCATAAGGGACTTCGGCATCAGAAAAGGCGAGCCGATTGCGTGTATCGTAACACTTCGAGGAGATAAGGCGAAAAGTTTCCTTGAAAAAACTTTCAAAGTCATTGATAATAAACTTTCAGAAAGCTGTTTTGACAATTATGGCAACTTTTCCTTCGGCATTAAGGAGCACATAGAGATACCTGGCACTAAATATGTGCCCGAACTCGGCATTTACGGCATGGACATCTCAGTCACCGTTAGTAGGCCTGGGTACCGCGTTAAACAGCGGCATCGCGCAAAGTCTAAAATCGGACCGAAACACCTGCTGACACGCGACGAAGCAATGTCATTTATTAAAGAGAATTTTGGGGTCGAAATTTCGGGGTGAGTTGTGTGGGGAAACAAAAACCTAAAAGGGAGCGAAAATACGGTAAGGGCAGTCGACCATGCAAAAGGTGCGGATCATATGGTCCAATCATACGTCGATATGGACTGTATTTATGCCGTCATTGTTTTAGGGAAATGGCAGCAGAATTGGGGTTTAAGAAATATGAGTAGGAGGCGGATGCATTGACGATGATGGACACCCTCTCGAATGGGTTAACTACAATTCTGAATAACGCCATGAGGAACAAGCGAGAATGCGTAATCAGCCCAGCGTCGAAGCTTTTGGGCCGAGTTTTAAGGGTGATGCAACTCAGCGGCTACGTTGGCGAATTCGAATTCGTAGACGATGGGCGTTCGGGAAAATTCAGAGTTCAACTCCTCGGACGCATAAACAAGTGCGGCGCCGTGAAGCCACGCTTCCGAGTGAGGGCTGACGAAATTGAGGCATGGGAGAAACGGTTTCTACCGTCTAGGGATGTTGGCATCTTGGTGATCTCCACTCCTCAAGGGGTGATCTCCCACAAGGAAGCAAAGGAAAAGAAAGTAGGCGGCCGACTCCTCGCCTTCGCTTATTAGGGGAACAAAAATGCGTGAAATTGAAGCCGTCAAATCGGTTGAATTTCCAGAAAACGTTAGGGTTAGAGTAGAAGGAAGAGTTATTACGGTTGAAGGCGAAAAGGGAACATTAACACGAGACTTTTCCCACGTACCTATCTCCATTCAATTGGAGGGGCGCCAAGTTAGGGTTCAGGCGAATTGGCCTCGAAAAAGGGAAAACGCCCTCGTGGGAACGGTGTGCTCCCACCTTCAGAACATGATAATAGGTGTGACTAAGGGTTTCACATATAAACTCAAGATTGTTTTTGCCCATTTTCCAATTTCCGTGAAGGTTAAGGGGAAAGATGTCCTCATTGAAAACTTCATGGGGGAACGAAGCCCACGCATAGCCAAAATCGTTGGCGATGTCAAAGTCGTAATGAAAGATGAAGACATAATCGTTCAGGGAATTAACATTGAGGAAGTCAGCCAAACCGCCGCCAACATTCAGCAAGCGACTAAAATTGTGCGGAGGGACCCACGCAAGTTCCTCGACGGCGTCTACGTATATGAACAACTTGAGGGAATGGAATGAAAAAAGAGAAAAAATTAGAGGCATCGCCTAAACAACGCGCATTAACAGTAAGGAAGCGCCTAAAAAGCAAGAAGCCTGATTTTAGGCGGCAGGAAGTCTGGCGGTACAAACGGCTGAAGGAAAGTTGGAGAAGACCACGCGGCATAGACAGTAAGATGCGGATGAAAGTTAAGGGTTGGCCCAAATCCGTGGAAATAGGCTATAGGGGTCCCAGAGAGGCTAGGGGGCTTCATCCCTCTGGATACGCCGAGGTTCTAGTTCATAACGTGGACGAAGTCGACGAAGTCGATCCTAAAACACAGGCCATTAGAATCGCCCACACGGTCGGCGCCAGAAAGCAAGTTGAAATCTCTGCGAGAGCCAGCAAAAAGGGAATCCGCATACTGAATCCTAAAAAAGAGAAGGAAAAAGAGAAGTCTGAGGAAACCGCCGCCGGCTTAGAAGAAAAGGAGGAAGGGAAGCAGAAAGTTGAGTCTTAGAAGCCAACGCCGCTTAGCCGCCGACATCCTTAAGGTCGGTGAAGGCCGAGTTTGGATTGACCCTAATCGAGTAGACGAAGTTGAAGTTGCCATAACTAGAGAGGAAATTAGGCGGCTGATCCATGAAGGAGCCATAAAATCCCTTCCTAAGGAAGGCATTAGTCGAGCGCGAACTCGCGTTTTACATGAAAAGAAAAAGAAGGGACTGAGGAGAGGACCTGGACGAAAAACTGGGTCGGCTCAAGCGAAAGTTTCTAAAAAACAAGCATGGATGACCAAAATACGTGCGCTACGGAGGGAGTTACAAGAAATGAAAACACGTCGCATCATTACGCAGGGCGCTTATCGTCAGCTCTATGAAATGGCCGGCAGCGGAGTGTTCAAATCAGTGGCGGATATGAAGCGTTATGCCAAGGCTCAAGGCTTATGGAGGAAACGGTGAGGCAACTTTGGCTATGGGTCCGAGCTATCGTGTTCCCTTCCGCAGGCGAAGGGAAGGAAAAACCGACTATCAACTGAGAAGAGCCTTAGTTTTATCTAGGCTACCGCGGTTAGTGATTCGAGGCACCTCACGGCACGTGATCGTTCAGTTAATTAAGGCTAAGGCGGCTGGCGACGAAGTCGTTGTTTCCGCTTTCTCTCGAGAATTAGTTAAGACCTATGGTTGGCAAGGAGCGTGTGGAAACGTTTCTGCGGCTTACTTAACTGGGCTCCTATGTGGTTTTAGGGCTAAGGCTAAAGGCGTAAAAAAGGCTGTTTTAGACATTGGATTGCAAATGCCCTCTAAAGGTGCGCGGGTTTTCGCTGCGTTAAAGGGATTCATCGACGCCGACATTTCTGTTCCGCATAATGATGAAGTTCTGCCTGATGAAAATAGGATTATTGGTAAGCACATAGTTGATTATGCGAGTAAGCTGTCTTCAAATCAGGAAGTGTATCAAAAGAGGTTTTCTGAGTATTTATCTAAGGGAATGCGTCCAGAACAGTTTTCTGAGCACTTTTCTCAGGTAAAGGAAAAAATCGTTTCCAGCTTTAGAAGGAGTTAGGGAGTCTTCAGCTTAGATTCCCTCATTTTTATGAGCTCTCTATAGTATTCACCTGTCTCAATTGTTTCACAAATGTTTTTAAGTGCTTCATAAACGCCTCTGAAGTATTCTTTATCTTTCTCCTCTAAGTGTCTATTTTGAATTTCGAGGGCTTTCATCCTCATGCCTAAACCCGCGTCCCTTATAGAATGGTGTAAAACTCTGTGCTCGACTTCCGCCAATTGTGGGTAAACCTCATGGGCTAACTTGACTAGATCGTCGCCCGTGTTCTTTAAGTTGGGCATATCCCAAGAGAGCATGTAACCTTCGCTTTTAATCAAAATTACACGCAGTTTAACTTGAATAAAGCTGAGCAGAGGTTCAAGTTTTTCCATTTTGCTTCTGCCCTTATAGTTTAGTGTTTTCCACGTTTAAGGATTCCCATATTTCTTCCCAGAAACATATATAAAGTCAGAATTTCTATCAAGTTTGAACCGTCTAGGCAGTGGGATGATAAGGTTGAAAAGATTTCGGAACGCAATTAAGCTTAATGCTTTAGTATGGGCAGTCGCTCGGCTTCTGGAGGGAGAACCATGACCAGAGCCGAGGAAAGAGTTGAGGGGTGGACGCCCCGCACAAAGCTTGGGAAAATGATTCAGGAGGGGCAAATCTCCTCCATGGAAGAAATTTTCATGGAAGGACAGAAAATACGTGAGCCTGAAATAGCCGACGTTCTCATCCCGGACCTAGAAGAAGAGGTAATAAACGTAAATTTGGTGCAAAAACAGACAGATGCAGGCGAAAAGTCTAGGTTTAAGGCTATAGTGGCTGTGGGAAACCGTGACGGCTATGTGGGTTTAGGCTCAGGGAAAGCCCCGCAAGTGCGGACTGCAATTGAGAAAGGCGCTATGGATGCACGCCTAAATATTACTCTCGTTCGTCGTGGATGTGGAAGTTGGGAATGCGGATGCGGTAAGCCTCATTCTGTGCCTTTTCAGGTTAGGGGCAAATGCGGCGGAGTTGAGGTTGTGCTTGTTCCAGGTCCACGAGGCTTAGGCATCGTTGCTGGCGAAGTGTCCAAGGTTATTCTCGGGCTTGCTGGGATCAAAGACTGTTGGACAAGGAGTTATGGTCCCACCAGGACGGTTCCTTCCCTTGCCTATGCTGTTTTTGATGCCCTCAGAAATACGTATCGTCTAGTTACTCCAAAGGATTGGGTGGGCTAAATTGGAGAAGGGAGGAAAATGCCTGGCGGTTATTCGGGTTCGAGGAGCAAGCGAAATGACCCGCGAAGCCAAAGACACTCTGCAAATGCTTCACTTAACCCGAAACTGCCACGCTACGCTGATTGACGATAGACCGTCCTACCTTGGCATGCTGGAAAAAGTGCAGAGCTACGTAGCCTGGGGTGAGGCATCTAAAGAAAGCATAGCGCTTCTCCTAAGGGAAAGAGGCGAACTCCTAGGCGACAAAAGGTTAAGCGACGAACACGCTGAGAAAATCGGTTATAAATCTTTAGACGACTTGTCTGAAGCCATCTACAAACTCGAAGCCGAATACAATCGCCTTCCCAACGTAAAACCGATTTTTCGTCTACACCCGCCGAGGAAGGGGTTCG
>JBBIVD010000074.1:0-6186 GCA_037439925.1 Candidatus Bathyarchaeota archaeon | reverse complement strand
GGGAAGGACCGTAAGGCAGGTCTCCATTCTTATATTGTCGTCGAAGTTCCGCTCCGACCCGAACTATGTTGCGCGCCGTTTTTTCGTCTATCCCAGTTCTTTTTTGTATCAATTGAACCTCGTCATCACATATTTTATCGCCTACGCTTAAATAGTCGAAGTTAATCCATACAGCCATTCTTCGCCGAAATGCGGCGTTTAAGGGTTTTGTGCCGACGAACTCGGTTGAAAAGGGGTTCATTGAAATGATAACGTATCCATAGGGATGTCGAGGCACAATTTCATTATCTTTTTCCGTGAGAACTATGTGTCCACGAGTGTCAAGAATAGGATTCAAACGCGACGCAATATCCTGTTTCATCATGTTCGCTTCATCTAAATACAGAATTCCGCCAGTTCTACACCAAGAAATTATTTGGCCGTCTATCCAGTTCTCTTTTCCAAGTCCGACGTATCTTCCGAAAAGATCGTAGGTCGAGGTCTGCAATCCGCAGTTGACTTCCCATATTGGTAGTCCAGTGATTTCCGCCACAATGTACACTACATGGGTTTTCCCGGTTCCGCTAGGCCCTATGAGGGCACATTGCTTAAAATAATACAGTGCACGAGTGATTCGTTCAACATAGTTGTGCCCTCGGTCGACGTATTCAGGTGTATTAGAGGGTATTAAATTTCTAACTGATTCTGGAAATTCGTAGCCTGGGTGTAGATCGTATTTTTCTATGCCATATTTAAAGTAAAGAGGAGACTTAGGTCTGGGTTTTAAAATCGAAACACTTAATTGAGTTCCTTCAATTCTTGTTCTTATGTTGGTTTCTTCGAGGCAGACTGCTTGCTGCCTCTTTCCCGACCCTTGATGGGCGAAACCCATGGCAGTAGGCTTTTCGTTTGAGGGCAATTGGGCGACCTCGCGTTGGTACTACAAATTGTTTAACAGTTTAATACTTACTTTACTGTCCTTAAAAACATTCTCTCATCCAGAATACAGATTCCCCTTCCACATAGAAACGTAACAAAGGTCCATAGAATATAGAAAATGCTATTATTAGAAACAGATAATTAATATAAAGAGGCGGAACACGAGTTTGTGTAACCGCATCTTCATAGCTAACGATGAGGGGAAATAACTATTCCACCGCTACAAAACGAATCCGAAGTCTCGATCACGGTTGATGTCCAGCGTCTCTCAGCCGTTAGATTAGTTGAAAAAAGGGAGGCAGAGTCAGCCAATTTTAATGTAAGTGTAAATTTAGAGGAAAAAGAACGGAAAAGCGGAGAGATAGTGGTTAACTTTACATTAGCTATTAACACGAAACCCAGCGTGGTAAAATTCGAAGTGGGAGGAGTGGCAACAGTCGCTGGCAAAGACACAGACATAAAAAAAATGTTAGAAGTAGACCCTGAGACAAAAATACCATTACTCTTACACAGAGTATACCAACAAGTTTTTAAAGCCATATTCCTTTTAGCCGCCATCGTAAATGTGCCTAATCCTCCACCAGACCTACTTTTCTCTACCGCAAAACGTGGACAAGAATCACTTAAATCAGAATAGCCAATTTCTTCTCAAAACTACTACAGAAGAAGTTTTGCCAAGGCAGACGCTAAATGGGCAGTCTCTCCATGGACTTCGTAGAATTACGATAAACCTCTTAACTTTATGTAACCTCAGCGTACACACAATTTCTTATTTACATAACAAATCAAATAACTTTCGGAGTGCGTCATATGAATGTTGAGAAAATTATGGTTAAAAAAGTGATCACCGTAAATGCTGATGTAAAAGTGAAAGATGCAGTGAAACTCATGAACGAGTACAATATCGGCTGCTTAATCGTGGAGAACAACGGAAAGGTTGCCGGCATAGTGACTGAAAGAGACTTGCTGAAAAGGGTCATAGAGGAGTCTAAAGACCCTGAAAAGGTCAATGTTTCAGAGATAATGTCGCAGCCCCTCATAGTTGGATCGACTAGCATGGACATTGAAGATATCGTAAGACACATGTTCAAATATAAGATCAAGAAGCTTCCTATACTAGAGGACGGCCACCTTGCCGGCTTGATTACTCTTACAGATATTGTCCGCGTTGTTGACGTCGAATCATTAATAGCCAAGATAGTGGAGGAGTTCAGAAAAGACGGGTGGTCTCCTCCAAATCGAATGAAAAAAGTCATCGACCATTATTACATAACTTAATCACGTTAAAAGTTCCACGCATGTGACATTAGCCTGAGTGTATATGTCCCTTTGGTCGTAGGCGTTTACTGATACTTCTACGTTGCCCGAGGAAATTTCAGCCACAAAGGAGATCGAATATGTTCCATTCCCATAATCGACAAGAGTGTAATCGTTTTGGGGTCCTGGAATCAACCAATCGTCTGAATTTCGGTAAGTCAATGTGATGCTTTTGGCGAGGGCTGGTTTTCCTTCATTTAACACGTTGCAAGTAACGTTAACTTGCTTCTCATTGCCTTGAATCACTTTGTACGTGCCTTGGATCAGAAGGGTCGTAGTTACATTCACTGCGTATGTTACGTTAACGTTTACTTCTTGATCCAATATTTTGAGGATAAAGTCAACGTACGCCGACGAAACTCCGAGACCGTCAGAGCCCCAGAGAACCTTGATGCCAGATGAGTAAGGCGTTATCTCGTAAGGAGTGAAATTTAGGACGACTCTTCCCAGATGGTATTGCCCATCCACGAGTGAAGCCCACTCCTCGAGATTAACTGTAAGCGTCTGGCTTGATCCCCCTTGAGAAACGTTTGCGAGGGATCCAGTTACGATGTGTTGAGAGCCGAGTTTAATAGCCAAAACGTAGTCGTTAATGGAGTTGGCTTCAGCCTCACTCACGGTTTTTCCTAGTTCATAAACATAAAGTTCAGTTGATATTATGATTAGAGCAATCAGAAGTGCGGCTATTATGAGCACCTGCCCTGAATCGCCCCTCGCCTTCATGCCGCTCACCTAACCCACGCCAGCTGCAAGCGGAGAAGATAGCAACGGCATTGTGGACTTTGACTGGCGCAAAGGTATTGAACGGATACCACTTCGAGGCTTCCCAATCCGCTGTTAGAAATGGCGAATTCGTTGATCGGCTGCATTGATTCACTATATATTGTAAGGTTGTAGGAAACGCCTAATGGCAACGTGATGTCCAAAGCCTGCGCTATGGCTGTCCAATTCCCTTGGTCAATTAACTTTCCAAGATTTCCATTTTCATCGAGTTTGATTAGGGCGTTGAGTCCCACATTCGCTAAGGCTTCTTGATCGTCTACGTTCCTAACTGAGGAGAACACGGCGGAGAGGGCTAAAGCTGAAAAAATGAGTAGACCTGCCAAAAGGGCTTCTATGGTTCGAATCTGTCCTTTTCTGTTAGACATCATTTAATTTGGCCTCCCCACTTCATTTTAAGTTCGTAGAGGACAGAATTGATGCTCACGATGTAGGTTAGGGAAACAATTTTCGACTCATGGTTTAATTCGTTCATGTCGGCGCCTATTTCCAGCGGCACTTGGGGATACGAACACCACTCGGCGAAGTGGGAGGATCCATTAAATCCCGTTATTACGAGTATCATTGGGCTGGAATCGAGGAGACATGGAATATTATATTGTGCAGTTTGAGAGTCTGCGGTAATTTGAGTTAAGTTGAAACTATAGCCGTAAGTGAAGACTTTCGCCGTTAAAATCTCTTCTTGAGGATACGAAAAAGAAACGTTTAACACGTAATTTAGGGGGCTGAACCTAATAAAAGTTCCATTAGGCTTAGGAGTCGATGAATTATGGCTGAAAGAGTAAACATTAAAGGCAATCATTTTAGGCTGAGCCTTTGCAAAGGCTACGAGAAGCGCCGTTCCACTCGCTGAGTTTGGGATTGTAACCTCTAATGAGCCGCTTCCATCGGATGAAGTAGACAAATTCACGCTCTGAGCATAGTCTCTAGCTACGACGTAGCAATGCAATGCGGCTGAAATTGGTAAACCCGACTTCTCTGTGGAAACATAAAAGTTATACGTTGTTTCATCTTGTCCAGCGAGGCTTGAAGTCAAATTTATTGAAAGATCAAACAAGGTTTTAATCTCTATTCTCAAGGCAGCGTCATGAATCCCAGCGGATTCTAAAAGCTGAAGATATGTCATAGAGTGAACGTTCTCGTTGTTTAGGCGTGAAACTTTGTCGATATCCAACTCATAGGGATTAAGAAAACCTGCTGGCGCTAAACCGAAAACGCTCGGAACAACATCTGGACTGCATCCCCAATCTGGCGGACTTCCAGGATTTAAGAGCATGTACTCGCTGAATTGCTGATACTGCTCAGCGTTGTTTTTTCGGCGTATACTCTCCACGTAGGGATTTAAAGTCATAGATAAACTCGCCATGGCTGATAAAACTAATACGATCATGATTGAACAGGCGAGGAAAGTGTCAATGGCTGATGCTGGCACCTTAAACACCGCCTAGGATGGGATTAGGGCGTGCAGTCCCCAGAGGAAATTCTTGGATAATAGAAGCGATATGTAAGCGGTGACGGCGAGCATAGCTGAATATTTGAAGCCCGCTGCGAAGGAGCCCTCGCTGACTTTACCTATGAAGAAGCCTGAAAGCCAGCATTGAAAGATTATTCCGACGGAGAAAACTTCTATTAGCTGCTGCACCGCTCCATAAGTGGCTTCAGTTAAGCCTAAAGCTGGGAGACGAGTGAAAATGTACATTGTCATCAGCACGACCGTGGTGGTTAGGGCGATTAAAACGCTCCAGACAAAGGACAAGACGATGTAGGGCTTAAGCATGTCACGCTTGTTTTTCTCGATGTCCCTTTCTTTTTCGCTGTATTCGGAAAGAATCTCAAGGGCGGTAGCGGAGCCCCCGCCGATTCTTATAGTCTCGATTAGGACTAGAAAATTGACTAGCACAGGCCAACTTTGAATTTTTCTCTTGATGTTTCCAAAAATCTTTTTTAGAGAGACCCCCCATGTGATTTGGTTTCTCACCAGCCTTAATGTTTCGGAGAATTCTCCGTATCCCCTTCGTTTCGACGCGTGCACAATGCTTTTTTCAGATGAAAGCCCTGTTTTCCTGGCTTCGGTTACGTCCCTTAGAAAACTCGGCATGCCTTCTTCCGCTGAGAAGTTTGTTTTAGCAATTCTATGGTAATCAATTGAAGGAGGAATGGAAGCTATTACGAGGCAAATTAAGGCTAGACCCTGCAATCCTAGAGTTTCAATTATGAATCGAAGTTGAGGCGTGAACTTCACCAATAAGAAGAAACTTAGGGCGCCAATCATCGGAAATGCCGCCTTGTAGTAAATGCGTTTAGTGTTCATGAGGTTACTTTTACGTGCAATGTGGGCGACTAACATCAATATGAAGGAAAGCAGAGGCGTGACGAAAAATATCAGTAGGTAAACGGTTGACTGCGGAATACCTGGCGTCCAGCCCCTGGCCGACAATTGGAAAAGGGAAGCCGAGGGCATAACCACAGAGAGAATGTATACGCAGAGGGTTACTATCAGCATGACCGTGTAGGCTTCGACGAGTGTTCCCAATCTTTCGACGGATTGAACTGCGGCGGCGTTTCGAACCTCAAAAATGGAACGCAGCTTACTTCTCAGAAAACTCACAATGTTTCCGCCGCTTTTTACCGCAGAAACGTATCCTGCCAAAAAATCACGGTGCGACTTCGACTTGCTTTCCTCAGCCCTTTTATACATAACCGTTAGGGGATCATTTCCAGAAATCTCGACTTTCCGAACTAGAATATGCGCTTCTCTTTGAAAAGCAGGGAGAAGATCGATGGAGCACAGTTTTTTCCAGCCTTCGTAGAGGGTTATGCCGCTTGCAGCCATTAAGGTGAAAATCATCACGGCGAAGGGGAGTTCACGGTCGATTTCGCTGGATTCTCCGCTCAGAAAGCGAGTTAACCGTCCCATTATCTTTCCTAAATTGAAAAAAATGGACATGCCTTTTCACCAGCCGAGCTCTTTTAGAAACTCCCTATACAGGAGGTTGGGACTATGGTAATATTTGCTTAGGGCGTTGTTTACGCTTCGGTAGTCTCTTATGTTGCGCTCCGCCATTCCCAGCAGTATTTTTTGGCGTTTCTGCAGCTCTTTTAGCAAGTTTTCAGATGGCACGTCGAGGTTTTTCGCTATTTTTTCCAACAAAAAGCTGTTGGCTAAATCAT